>NZ_CATWDQ010000003.1:0-269003 GCF_958349595.1 uncultured Phascolarctobacterium sp.
GCAAAAAAATACAGCGCCCGGCAAAAGCCGGACGCTGTGGTGAAAATAAAGTTATAGTTATAAATTTTTTAAAAGACGGATGTGTTTAAAAGAATCCTCGACCGTAACAGTGGTTTTAACATTGTACATAGTATCAATAACCTGCTTTCCCAATACGCTTTGTGCCGAACCATAGGCAAATGTTCTGGTTTCTTTAAGCATCAGGATATTGTCACAGAACATTGAAGCCAGGTTCAAGTCGTGGATCGTCATAATGATAGAGATATTATTTTGTCTGGCTAAATTGGTGATGGTGTGCAGGATAAACAGCTGATTGTGCAGGTCCAGGCTGCTGGTCGGTTCGTCCAGAATGATGCAGCGGGGCTGCTGTGCCAAAGCGCGTGCAATAAAAACCCGCTGCCGTTCACCGCCGCTTAAGGTATTCAGTGTGCGGAAGGCCAGCGCTTCCAGCTGCATTCGCTGAAGTATATCAAAAACGAGTGCTTTGTCATTTTCTGAATAGTGCTTGCGTGCGTAAGGCAGTCGCCCCAACATCACGGCATCGATAACATTGAGTTGGAAATAATTATCTGTGTATTGTGGTACATAGGCAATAAATTTAGCTGTTTCCTGTGGGGACATGGTTACTATATCGTGACCATTCAAGAATACTTTACCCATTGTGACAGGCAGGATATTATTGATACATTTGATAAAAGTCGTTTTACCTGTGCCATTAGGTCCGAGGATACCTAAAATTTCACCGGCAGTTACGGAGAGAGAGATGTCATTAAGCACTGGTTTGTCTGGCCGGTAAGCAAATGATAAATGCTTTATTTCTAAAGTCATCATAGATCACTCTTTCCTGTATGCAGAATTAAATGGATAAAAACAGGAACGCCTAAAAACGAAACTACTATGCCAACGGGAACATTGACAGGATAGAGAATAAATTTACCAAAAGTATCTGATAAGACCAGCAGACCGGAACCGATGAGACCGGACAGCGGAAATAGAAAATGGTGATCGTTGCCGATAATAAGGCGGGCGATGTGTGGTGCGATCAGTCCGACAAAGCCGATAACGCCTGTAAAACTAATGATCGTGGCTGTAATGAGTACGGCTAAAAACATCGTTAAACCCCTTAATTTTTGTGGACTGATGCCAAGACTTCGTACTAATTCGTCGTTGCTGCTGGCCATGGCATTCCATTGTGAAAGCAGACTAATGGCAAAAAATGAGCAAAATGCCGTAACTGCGCCGATAATAATTACTGCATCCCAGTTGGCTCTGTTAAAAGTTCCAAATGTCCATTGAACTACAGCGGCCAGTTTGTTTTCCTGGGCAAAAAATTGCAGTGAGGCGGTTAGAGCTGCAAAAAAATAGTTTAGTGCGATGCCTACCAAAATGACAGAGTTTGCTGTAATGCCAACTTTTTTTGCTACAGTAAAAACAATCAGCATACTGAGCATTGCTGCAATAAAAGCGCTGCCAATAATTAAAAAGTCGTTAAAAAATATTGTGGCATTACCAAAAACGATACATAAAGAAGCCCCGAAAGCTGCTGCTGAAGAAACTCCTAGAGTGAAAGGGCTGACTAAAAAGTTGCGCGTTACCGACTGCATCATCAGACCGGCGGCAGCTAATCCGAAGCCTGCCAATATTGCCAGACAGATGCGCGGCAGGCGCAGAAACAAAACTACCTTAGCTGCTGCGGTATTTTCACCGGTAACAGTCTGGGTAGAAAAATAGTTGAACAGTGCCGCTGAAAGTTCGCCAGGGCCAATGGTTGCATTCCAGGAAAGACAAAGCAGGGAGACTATCGCTATACCTAAAGTTATATAGATGATTTTAAATTTATTTTTTCGCTGATAGTATTGGTATTGTTCTTCGATAGACATAAATTTACCTTTCAATCATTGATTTGCATAGGCGGATAGGTATGCCCCGGCAAATATTCCAGATTTAAATATTTTGTCAGCCAGAGTTTAAAAACTGCTTCAGGATGCAGATCGGGTAAATATTCAGGATATAAAAATTTGGCTACATACAGTACGCCGATGATTTTTGAAGCGCCGCAATGGGCAAAATAGGAAAGCTGGAAGATATTATCGTTTTGTACGGCTCTGATTTCTTCCCAGCTGTTTCTTGTAAGCATTTCTTTTTTTATTTTTTGATGTTCATCTAAGGTGGGCGGCCGATATGAATATTTCCAGCGATTATCTGACATTTTGACAATATACTGGGGATTTCTTAAGATAACGGCCTCCTGTACGATATGTCTTTCTACTGCGTCTTCCATGATATTGATGCCGCCGGTATATTTGACAAGACTGTAAAAATAGCTGCCAGGCATAGTTGTTGCACCAGGGCCGCCGCATTCAAAATAGACTGTTTTTCTATTTTTGATATCAGCAAGATGTTTTTGGACATATTGCAGCTGTCCGCCAAAATAGTTTTTTATTTCCCCGGCTCTGTTTTCCTTGCCAAAAATTTTACCCAATAAATCACAATTATCAGCAAACCGTTCCAGATCATGCGTGTCGATGACAATGACGCTGATACCGAAGTGTGATAATTTTTCCTGTGCATCGAACCAGCTGCCTTTACTGGAGATCAGCAAAGCCTGTGGTTTTAATGCGATCACTTTTTCATAATTTATAGCCAGTCCTTCACGGGCGCAAATCAATTGGTCTTGTGTAAATTTATTGTGGAAGGCTTCATTGTTCCATAAGATATTCTGATCGATACCAACTATCGTATCCAGACATCCCAGAGCAGTGACTAGTTCAGTCAGGTCTGTATTATAGGCATTGGCAATAGCGACGCGAGTAAGCGGTTTATCTAAAGTTATTTTTCTGCCCAGACTGTCGCGAACAGTAATCAATGTGGCGGATTGCTGCTCAACCGGGTTATGAAATGAACAGCCCATACACAGGATGCAAATGATAAGCAGATAGAACATAGTATATATAGATGATTTATTAAATTTAGTTCGCATATTTTTATTCCCAGACAATTAAAATTAAGGGAGAAGGTTCCTTCTCCCTTAATTTATTTTTAAAGCTCAAACTGTGCAGACAACATTAATGTACGCGGTGTACCAATGGCAAGATTGCCGCTGCTGTAGCCGCCTTGAGGCAGCCAATAATCTTTATTAAGCACGTTGTAGCAGGTGGCGCTTACAGTTACCGGTGTAGTGCCTAATTTGGTTTTATAGCTGGCGCCGAGATCAAAAACTAAAGAAGAAGGAACGGTGAATTTTTCGTTGTTGATTTTGGCATTACCGGTGTAGACGCCGCGGCCCCAGAAGGAAGTGCTTTTATCGGGAGCATATTCGGCAGTCAGAACAGCATTCCATTTTGCAACGCCGTTGACGGCAATGCCATCTAAGTCGCCGTTTTTAGTTTTTTTCTGTTCAGCGTCAAGATACATAAAGCCGCCCATTAAAGCCCATTTATCGCTGATTTTGCCGTTTACTGCAAGTTCAATGCCTTTGTAAGTATTTTCGCCGTCATTGGTGAGTAACGGCAGACCAACCGGCTGGGGCTGTACTTTTTGGCTGGCTTTAGTGATTTCGAAGAAACTTAAAGAGGTGGTCATTTGTCCGGCCTGGTATTTAACGCCTACCTCGTTTTGCTTGGTTTTAGCAGGGTCAAGGATAGCATCAGTATTCTTGTAGCCGCTTCCGACAACGCTGCCGGCTGCGAAGCTTTCGGAGTGTGAGGCGTAAACTGATAATTTATCAGTTGGCTTATACATAATGCCGTAAGTGGGGCTGGTATCATTGGATTTCACGCTGTCTTTACCGTAGGATTGGGTGTCTGTATGGTGGCCGTGCAGACCTAACAAAACAGTAGCTTTGCCAAACTCGATATTATCTGCCAAAGTCCAGCCCCAGTAGTTTGTTCTGTTGCTGCGGTAGAATCCGTTATGATTGATATTGAGATTGGGGATTTTGCCGTCGTAACGTCCTTCATAAATATTGCCGGCATTGGGCGTATCTACCATATTAGGGCCGCCGTTAGAATATTGGCTGTATCCGTATTTCCACATTCTGTCAACAGTACCGGCCAGGTTGTGAGTTACTGTACCTGTCGTAATTTTGCCTTTGATGCCTGTTTGCAGATAATATGAATCCATTGGAAAACCGCCGTCCCGATCAGAATGTGCGGTGAAGGTGCCATCGTTACTTGTGATAATATAGGGGTCTACGGCACGCCAGGTTATGTTTTTGTATAGATCATAACGGCTGTAACCACCGTTGAAGAATGCGACAACGTCTTTACCGATTTTTTGTTCATGGTTCAGAGTCACCATCCAGGTATCCAAAGCAGCTTCCTGACCGTCATAACCATAATTAAGAGTGTTTTTAGGAGCAGACGGCATTGCTGTTACATTGGGGCCTAGTTGAAATGCTCCGCGCGGATTTTTGATTTTTGATTGACGATAACCGGCAAATAAATTAGAAGTGCTGTTTTCGTCGCGGTGGTCTAAGTTGATGAAAATATCGCGGTTGGTGAGTTCTTCGTTATCGACACTTGTTTTGCCGCTGATGTTTTCGGCATTGATGCGTAGTCCCCAGGATTTGTTTTTACCGAAGCGTTGGCCGATATCTATGATTTGACCGTAGGTACTTTTGCCTGAAAAAATTTGTGTGATCCGGTTTATGGGTTTATCCGTAGCTTTTTTGGAAACCATATTGACCATACCGCCAGCAGATTCATTCAGTGTAGTACCTTCGATACCCATATTGGGTCCGGCATTGACTTCTATCCTTTCGGCAAAATTGGTTGGTATTGTAGATTGTGTAAACATACCGGGAACACCGTTGACGTATAAGGCATAACCAGTGGTGTGGATGCCGCGGATAGAAAAGTCGTTATATAAGCCATAGCTGCTGCTGCGCACAGATGGAGTATTGATTAAAACACTTGTTAAGGGAGCGGTAGGATCGTTGAATTGTTCGATTGTTTTGTTAGAAAAACTGGTTTTGCTAAAGGGAATATCCATAATGCTGCCTTTACCCAAAATACCGTTACTGCTGATCGAGGTAATATATCCCCCCGGCAGGGCGTCCCTGTCGGCTTCGACGATGACTTCGTCCAGATCGTGCGTCATGGTTTCCTCAGCGGCGGCAGGCAGTACGAAGCCGACGCTGGCAACGGCGCACAATACCGCCATTGCTAAAAATTTCTTGTTTCCATTCATCAAATAAACACTTCCTATAAATTTATTTTCTAAATCCTTCGACCGAGCTGTCCGAGTTTCGCGTGCCGAAAAATTTAAAAGCAAAAGAAAAAACGCTTTTCTGCGCACAAAGGCAGAAAAGCGTAAAAAAGCTTCTAACGCTCTGCCTGTCGTTCGCAGGAGGGTGTGGACGGATGATCAGGCAGTTCTTCTGGCTCTGCGTCATCGCTTACCTCGCCTTCCCGGTTTCCCAGTGACGTTATGAGGCTTGCTCGGCATTACAGCGGCGGGACCGCATCGGCTTTAAACCGATTTCTCTGTTAGGCAATGCTGCACCTGATCATGAATATTCGATTGGCAAATAAAATACCTTGAAAAGATAAAAAAATTAACTTTTGCTTTGTATTATAGCACTTTGCCCCCCCCCCGCAAGCAAAAGTTTTCCACAGGTGTATAACTTGAAAAAAATAACAGTTAAAGGGCAAAAAAATACAGCGCCCGGCAAAAGCCGGACGCTGTGGTGAAAATAAAGTTATCAAGCAGTATTGATTTACAGAAAATATCGCTGTTTGAGGATCGTTAAAGAAGCAGTTCGGCAAAGTCCTGCGGCTTGGCAGCGATCTGGCTGACGCCGGCGGCAGTCAGTTCCCCGGGGGAGCTGTAGCCGTAGCCGGCGCCGATGATGGCGATGTCGTTTTGCTGTGCGCCGATGGCGTCGTGTTCGCGGTCGCCCAGCATAACGGCTGCGGTTTTAGCGTCGCTTTCGATGTGCAGGCGCTGCAGCACTTCGCCGATAACGTCGGCTTTGGTCGGCAGTTCGCCGTTGAAGCCGGGGCCGGCAACAGTCGTAAAATAGGGGGCAAGTTTGTAGTGTTCTAAAATTTTTTCGGCGTAAAGCTGCGGCTTGCTGGTGGCAACGGCGAGGATCTTGCCTGCCTGGCGCAGGGTCTGCAGCAGCTGGGGGATACCGTCGTAGACAGAGTTTTCAAACATGCCGACGCGGGCGAAGCGCTCGCGGTAATATTCAAGGGCGGCGTGGGCTTCGCCTTCGCTCATGCCGCAGAAATTCTGGAAGGATTCGGTGAGCGGCGGGCCGATAAAGGGCAGCAGTTCGTGGTCGGGATAGCTGCCTTTGCCGCTTTTTTCCAAGGCGTACTGGACGCAGCGGATGATGCCGGGGGCAGAGTCGGTGAGGGTGCCGTCGAGGTCGAAAAGGATATATTTATACATTGTTTGCTCCTTGATTTGATAATATTCAGGTCTGTGTTGTTGTTGAGGCTGGCGTGTGATCCGGCAGCGCAGGTGTTTTTCCTGGTCGGCTGCGGGTCAGGTCATGGAGGATGCGTTCGTGGTAATAAAACCCTTGCGTTTATCCCTGCGCCGACATCGTCCTAACACCAGCACTGCTGTTGAAGCTGACCTGTGATCCGGCAGCGCAGGTGTTTTTCCTGGTCGGCTGCGGGTCAGGTCATGGAGGATGCGTTCGTGGTAATAAAACCCTTGCGTTTATCCCTGCGCCGACATCGTCCTAACACCAGCACTGCTGTTGAAGCTGACCTGTGATCCGGCAGCGCAGGTGTTTTTCCTGGTCGGCTGCGGGTCAGGTCATGGAGGATGCGTTCGTGGTAATAAAACCCTTGCGTTTATCCCTGCACCGACATCGTCCCAACACCAGCACTGCTGTTGAGGTTGGCGTGTGTCCCAGCAGCGCATTGTGTTTACATTATACCGCAAGGGTATATGTTCTCACTAGGCTCGAAAATACCTCGCCAAGTGTTCACATTATAACACAAATAAGCTGCGGTGCAAAACAGCGGCAGTTATTGCTTAACGGCCGACGGCAGCAGTGCTATAATGAAAAGAGAAATTTTATTGATGAGGGGTTTTAAAAATGACGGAAAAATTGTATGAACAGGATTCGATGTTAAAAAGCTGCCTGGCAACGGTGCAGAGCTGCGAGGCAACCAGTGGCGGTTATGCCGTCGTTTTGGACAGGACGGTCTTTTTCCCGGAGGGCGGCGGTCAGCTGAGCGACCGGGGCACTTTGGGCGGCGTGAAGATGACTTATGCCGCTGAGCGTGACGGCGAGGTGCTGCATTACTGCGAGCAGCCGTTGGCGGCTGGCACGCAGGTCGAGGCGGTGTTGGACTGGCAGGCCCGGCTGGACCATATGCAGCAGCATGCCGGCGAGCATATCCTTTCGCACGCGGTGTGGAAGCTGTTTGGCGCCAATAACATTGGTTTTCATATGGGTGAGCGGCTGGTGACTATCGATCTTGATAAAGAGCTGACGGCAGCCGAGCTGGCGCAGGCTGAAGATTATGCCAACAGACAGATCTGGGAGGATAAGCCGATCACGGTCAGTTATCTGCCGCATACCAGGCTGCCGGAGCTGGTAATGCGCAAGAAGAATGAGAAGCTGACCGGTACGCTGCGGATCGTTACTGTGGAGGGCGGCGATGTCTGCACCTGCTGCGGTACGCATCCTGCCCGCACAGGGATGATCGGGCTGATCAGGATCAACCGTTTCGATAAGCATAAGGACGGGATCAGGGTAGAATTTTTGTGCGGGCGCTGGGCTTTAGAGGACGCGCGGCAAAAAAACGACTACGTCTGGCAGGCAGGACGGCTGCTTTCCATGAAGCCGGAGGGCGTGCCGCAGGGGATAGGTAAATTGCAGGGCGAATTGGCGGCGCAGAGCGAGCGTTTGAAAGCGCAGACTGTTAAATTGTATGAATTCTTAGCGCCGCAGCTTTTAGAGCAGGCTGCTGTCGATGCAAGCGGCATCAAATATATCGCCGCGGCGCAGGAGGATTGCAGTGCCGCCGACGCCAAACTGCTGCTGAACAAACTGCTGGCAGGCGGGCGTACTGTGGCGGCGGTGGTATACAGCTCCGGCGAGCGCGTCAATTATGTTTTGGGCTGCGGTGAGCAGACGCAGGCCGATTGCCGTGATCTGTGCAGACAGGCAGGCGAGCTGTTCGGCGGCAAGGGTGGCGGATCGCAGAGCTTTGCCCAGGGCGGCGGGGCTTACAGCAGTGACTGGCGGCAGAAACTGCAGCGGCTGCAGCAAATATTACAGGGAGTGTGATATTTTATTTGTAAGAAGAAGTTTTTATTGTATAAAATGTAAAAAAATAATATAATAGAACATATAGAATTGTTATTGTTATGAATTTTACAGTTGCTTGTAATCTGCGACTAAAATAACCGCCAAAGGGGGCAGACAGGCTTGGAGAAGCAAAAAGATAAAATCCTGATAGTCGATGACGTAGAGCTTAACCGGGCGATACTGTGTGAACTTTTTGCCGGGGACTACGAAATATTGGAAGCAGATAACGGCAAAACGGCTGTAGAACTGATGCAGCAGTATCACGAAGAAATTGCGATCGTGCTGATGGATATCGTGATGCCGATCATGAACGGTCTGGAAGCGCTGGAGATCATGAACGCCAAAGGCCTGACCGAGAAAACTCCTATCTTCCTGATCACGGCCGAATCGTCCAATGACGCTATTTCCAAAGGCTTTCGCCTGGGCGTGGTCGACGTTGTTTTAAAACCGTTCAATCCTGATAATATCTGTCAGCGCGTCAATAATATCATTGAATTGTACCGTTACCGTTACAAGCTGGAGAATCTGGTCCAGGAGCAGATGAACAAGATCGAAAAGCAGAACGAGCAGCTGCGTAATTTTAACGTGGCCATGATCGATACGCTGAGTACGATCGTCGAATTCCGTGACTGTGAATCAGGACAGCACGTCCAGCGCATCCGTCAGCTGACCAAGATCATGCTGAAGGAGCTGGGACGGCAGAATGCCGAATATAAAATGAGCGATAAGACGATCGAGGATATTTCGATGGCGGCGGCGCTGCATGACATCGGCAAGATCGCGATCCCGGACTATATCCTGAATAAGCCGGGCCGTCTGACGGCAGAAGAATTTGCGATCATGAAGGAACATACGCTGTACGGCTGCGAGATCCTGGAGAGCATCGACAGCCTGAAGCAGAATAAAGAGCAGTACCGCTATCACTATAATATTTGCCGCTGGCACCATGAAAAATGGGACGGCAGCGGGTATCCCGATGGCCTGATCGGCAAAGAGATACCCATTTACGCGCAGATCGTGGCGCTGGCCGACTGCTATGACGCTTTGACCAGTGTCCGCTGTTATAAAGGCGCTTTTACCCATGAGGAATCGGTCAAAATGATCGAAAAGGGTGAATGCGGTGCTTTCAGTCCTGATCTGCTGCAGTGCTTTTTGAAGATCGCGCCGAGCCTGCCGGAAATTTTGCAGTCGGATGACGGGCTGCCGGCAGTCGTATATCATTATCAGCATCCCAATACCGAAAAGTTCAGCGGGAAAAAATGCTATAGCTGCGATATGGATAAAAACAGCCGTGTCGCGCGGCTTTTGGAAATAGAGCGTGAAAAACAGAAGGCGCTGTTTGCCATGAGCGGCGATATTATTTTTGATTATGACGTTGAAAAAGATTTGATCATCTTTTCTGATGAATATAAAAAAGTCTTTGGCGGCGAATGTGTGGTCACAAACGCCAGGGCAGCCATGGGCAGCAGTATGGTCATTCTGCCGGAAGATCTGCAGGAGCTGAGGGAACTGACGCATGCTTTGACCGAAGAAAACAGCGGCTATGTCAAGGATGTACGGCTGATCGACAAGTTCGGCGAAGAAAAATGGTACAGGCTCCACGTCAATTCGATCTGGGACAAGGAACATTATGGCGTGATGCTCAGCATTGTCGGCAGGATGATCAGTATCGATAAAATGAAGCGTGAGATCGGTCTGTGGAAAAGGCAGGCTGAGAGCGATGCCTTAACGAAGCTGGGCAACCGGGCTTATGGTGAGCGTTTGCTGCAGCAGCTGCTGTGCGAGCCGCAGCAGGAAAAAGCCGCGGTCATGTTTCTGGACGTTGATAATTTTAAAATGGTCAACGACAGGCACGGGCATTTGTTCGGCGATGAAGTGCTGTGCCGGATCGCCAATGAGATCAGCGGGCAGTTCCGGTCCAATGATATCGTCTGCCGTATCGGCGGCGACGAGTTTTTGATTATCATGCAGAATGTCAGGGACAGCGGTCTGGCGCTTTTGAAAGCAGATGACCTGAGGGCCGGCATCGAAAGGCTGGGACGTGAAGCTGATATTCAGGTGCCGCTGTCGGTGTCTGTAGGCGTGTCGTTCTATCCGGTGGACGGTACGGACGAGAAAACGCTTTTATATAAAGCAGATAAGGCTTTATATGAGGCGAAGAAGCGCGGTAAAAATAATTGCGTTATTTACAGTAAAGAGCTGGAAGCAGAACCGTTTATGTCGCAGATCACCGTGGCGGAAAGTGAATAGGACCGGACTGCGTTCGGTGCGCTGATAAATAAAAGCCTCTCAATAAAATTTTATTGAGAGGCTTTTTCTCTGCCGCAGCAGTATTTACTTACAGTGTTTTGATCAATTCGCACAGCTTGTCGACCTGGGCCGGGTCTGTGGCCCAGCTGGTGCAGATGCGGGCCGCGATCCTGTCGCCGCTGAGATATTCCCAGGGTGCGAGGACAAAGTGCCTGCTCAGCTCGTCATACATCGTTTGCGGGAAAATAATGAACTGCTGGTTAGTAGTAGAATCAGTCACGAATTCCAGGCCGCGCTCTTTGACGGCGGCTTTGATCTGCAGGGCCAGCTCGATACCGTGACGGCAGATCTTATAATAAAGGCCGTCTGTAAAAAGCGTTTCAAATTGCAGGCCCAGCAGGCGTCCTTTGGCTAAAACAGTGCCGCCCTGTTTCATGATCGTGCGGAAATCGGCTTTTAAGGCCGGGTTGACGATAACTGCCGCTTCGCCGAACAGGGCGCCGCATTTGGTGCCGCCGATGCAGAAGACGTCGCAGTTATTGGTGATATCGGCCAGGGTCAGATCATTGTCAGGGGCGGTCAGGCCGTAGCCCAGGCGGGCGCCGTCGATGAAAAGATACAGTCCGTAACGCTGGCAGACAGCGTACAGCGCTTCCAGCTCGTCCTTATGGTACAGCGAACCGATCTCGGTCGGCTGCGAGATATAGACCATTTTGGGCTGGACCAGATGCTCACGGCTGGGATCGTTGAGATACAGCTCGTGCTGTTCGCTGATCATGGCGGCGGTGATTTTGCCGTCCGTGGTAGGCAGGTCGAGCACTTTATGACCGGTACGTTCGATAGCGCCGGCTTCGTGCGTGTTGATATGGCTCTGCACAGTGCCGTAAACACCGTGGAAGGGACGCAGCGCCGCACAGATGATCGTCAGGTTGGTCTGGGTGCCGCCGGTCATAAAATGGACGTCGATGTCGCTGCGGCCGCATTCTTTTCTGATCAGCGAGGCTGCCGCTTCGCAGTAGGGGTCGATACCGTAACCGCCGGTCTGTTCAAAATTGGTTGCCGCCAGTGCTTCCAGTATTTCGGGCGTCCCGCCCTCTGTGTAGTCGCTGGTAAAATAATACATAGCGCCACTTCCTTTACTTGTTTTTCCGTTTGGCCAGCCAGCCTTTGAGGTGGGTTTCGTAGAAAATAGGCATCAGTGAGAAAATGATGATGCCCAGCGTAACGTGGGAAAAATTGCTTTTTACCCAGGGCATATTGCCGAAAAGGTAACCGCCGCCGACGAATAAGAAGACCCAGGTCACAGCGCCGGTCACATTATAGATCGCGAAAGTACGGTAATGCATACTGCCGATGCCGGCCACAAAAGGCGCCAGCGTGCGGACGATAGGGGCAAAGCGGGCCAGGAAGATAGCTTTATGGCCGTGCTTGGCATAAAAATCTTCGGCCTTCTTGATGTGTGCAGGTTTGATGAGCTTGGGATAATTCCGCAGTATCCGGTGCCCGAATTCTTCGCCGATCATGTAATTGCAGGCATCGCCTAAAATTGCGGAAACGAGAAAGATAATTACGAGCGTAGTCAGGTCAAGACCTGCTGCTGTGGCCGACAGGGCGCCGCAGGCAAAAAGCAGCGAATCGCCTGGCAGAAACGGGGTCACGACCAGGCCGGTCTCGCAGAAAACGATAACGAACAGGATTGCGTAGATCCAGTGGCCGTACTGATCCATGACGAGGGGCAGATAGCGGTCGAAATGCAGGAGATATTCAAAAAAATTAGAGTAAAGAGCTTCCATTAGCAGATTACTTCCTTTCGCAAAAAACTAAGTTTATTTTACCACAAAATACATGAATTTGATATGAGAAAATCAGATGTTTTGTGGTATAATGACATTATCGTTAAGAGCTGCTTCGGGAGGCAACAGCCTGCGGCAGCGGCAAGTAAAGTTTATGCAGATAGGAGAACAGTACATATGACAACTGATTTGTGCTGGTGCGGCAGCGGTAAGGCCTATGCCGATTGCCACCAGGAAATAGACGACAGGATCGAATTATACCGTAAGGCAGGGCACGAAGTGCCCGACAGGGTGATGCTGAAAACGCCGGAGCAGATCGCCGGTATCCGCGAGGCCTGCAAGATCAATACGGCAGTTTTGGACGAAGTGGAAAAAAATATCAGAACCGGCATGACGACGGAGGAGATCAATACCATCGTGCACGAATATACCGTCAGCCACGGCGCGATCCCGGCGCCGCTAAATTTCTGCGGCTTTCCCAAAAGTGTCTGCACTTCGATCAACGATCAGGTCTGTCACGGTATCCCTTCGGAGCATGATGTCCTCAAAAGCGGCGACATCGTCAACGTCGATGTTTCCACTATTTATAACGGCTATTATGCCGATGCCTCCAGGATGTTTATGGTCGGCAAGGTCGATAAAAAGAAGCAGGATCTGGTAGCAATCACGAAAGAGTGCCTGCGCCGGGGACTGGAAGCTGCGCAGCCGTGGGCTTTTGTCGGCGATATCGGCGCTGCCGTGTCCAGCTTTGCGCACAAGCATGGCTATTCCGTCGTCACTGAATTCGGCGGTCATGGCGTGGGTGTGGACTTCCATGAGGAGCCCTTTATCTGTCATGTGGGCAAACGCAAGACCGGGATGCTGTTGGTGCCGGGCATGATCTTTACGATCGAGCCGATGATCAATACCGGTAAGCGTGATGTTTATGTGGACGCTGCCAACGACTGGACCGTCTATACCCAGGACGGCGGTATGAGCGCGCAATGGGAATATACGGTGCTGATCACGGAAAACGGCAACGAAGTGCTGACCTACTGATACTATGCTTGCCCCGCCTCTGCCGGAATGATAAATTTTGTGCGAGGAGACCCCATGTTTTCAGAGTTTCCCCAAAAATTCCATACTAAAACTTTCAACTCTGGTATATTTTTCTGAGCTGACAACACCTCCTGCTGTAGTTTTTAGGCTACAACAGGAGGTGTTTTTTACTGTCTGTTTTTCGAGGCAGGGGTGCAGCTTTTTCAGGTTGTTTTTCAGTTGCAGCGGCAAAACGAACTTAGCACAGGCCGGGCGCAGACGCCGACAGAGGTAAAGCCGCCGGCGTAAAGCGCTAGCAAGACCAGCGGGCGTTGTACTCATAGCAAAAGTGAATGTCTTGCCGGGGGGGAAGTCTATGCTATAATTTAAATAAATAACATTATTTTATATAAAAATCAGTGCTATTGTTTAAAAATATAAATTATGCAAAACGGGAGGGGAAATGATGAAAAAGCGGGAAAGTATTTTGAGCAAAAGGATTCTGGCAGGTTTAATGCTGGGGCTGCTGCTGGGCAGCAGCTTTTATGCCCAGCCGGCAGTGGCGGGCGAAGTGATCAATGTGGTGACGCAGGAAGCTTATGAGAAGGTTAAAGACAGTAATGGCTATGTAAAACCGCAGCAGTCTCTGACTGATAACATTGTTACTATCGGAACCGATGTCGGCGGTAACAGCCCCAGTATCGGCAGCAGCGGGTATAGTTATGTTTACGGCGGTTATGCCGCAGGTACAGAGGCCGCTAAGAACAATAAAGTTTTTATCAAGAGTGGTGTGATGGAGTACGTCTACGGCGGCAGGAGCGCTAGCGGTGCTGTTACAGGCAATAGTGTTATTATCAGCGGCGGTACGGTTTGCCGTTGGCGGTTATACTTACGAAGACGGCGTTATTATGCATAACAGCGTAAATATCAGCGGCGGCACGGCTAAAAAAACTGTCTACGGCGGTTATACTCTCAGAGACGGTGTTATTATGCACAACAGCGTAAATATCAGCGGCGGTACGGTTTATGCTGTCTACGGCGGTTCTACTTACGGAGACGGTGTTGTTATGCATAACAGCGTAAATATCAGCGGCGGTACGATTGAACAATCTGCCTTTGGCGGCTGGGGCTGGAGTAGTAATACAAAAGAAGTTGTTGGCAACAGTATTATTATCAGTAGTGATGCTATAATCAATGGTTATGTATGTGGTGGTAAAAACGGCACTGGAATTGTTGCATACAACAGCGTGGTCGTTAACGGTGGTAAGATAGCGCGTGATATATTGGGTGGAGAAAGTAACAACGGAGGAACGGCTACGTACAATAGTGCCACAGTTAGCGCGGGATTAATCCAGGAAGATATTTATGGTGGTAAAAGCGATATTGGAGCGGTGGAATACAACAGTGCAGTTATCAGCGGTGGTACGATCAAGGGGAATATTTACGGCGGCTATAGTGGAAGCGGTGCTGTTACAGGCAACAGCGTAAATATCAGCGGTACACCGGCTTTTGGCGAAAATACAGTACTTTATGGTGGCCTTAGTACAAATGGCACGGTCAGTGGTAATACTTTGAATTTTAACAGTAAAGGTCTGACTCTCAGTAAGGTGCAAAATTTTGATGCCTATAACTTCTGTCTGCCCGGCGGCACCAGGGCCGACGCTACTTTGCTGACGATGACGGCGGATAATGGCGCCGATATTTCAGGCAGCAAGGTACAGGTCAGTGCCGAAGGCACAGCGGCAGCCTTTAAAGCCGGCGACCAGATCACCCTGCTGTATACTGATACACCAGGTACTGGCAGCGTTATCAAAGCTGATAATATGGATTACGGCAAAGAAATGCGTCAGGGCGTCAGCGTAGTTTACGACATCACGACAGGCCTGAATGAAGATGGGCATAAATTAGTTACCACTATTGACGGCGGCAAAGTTTTAGAGCAGACCAAATCACCGGTCGAGACACAGGCAGCCACGGCGGCCTTCCTCAACAGCGGGGCTGATCTGCTGGTGGGCGGCGGCATCGCCAGCATGACAGCAGTAACGTCCGCAGAGGACGGCGCGATCTTTGGTACTATGGGCGGCGGCAGTATGCGCTATAAGACAGGGTCGTATGCCGATGTCAAAGGCTATAACCTGGCGATGGGCTTCGGCAAAGCAGTAACCAACAACGCGGGCAAGCTGACCTTTGGGCCCTTTATAGAATATGGTAAAGGCGAATACACCAGCCATCTGGACGACGGTATCCGCGGCGACGGTAATACCAAGTATTACGGCGTCGGCGTGCTGGCACGGCAGGACAACAACAGCGGCGTGTACTACGAAGGCAGCTTGCGTTATGGCCGCAGGAACGCTGATTACGCCAGCGGCGATATGATCGGTGCCTTAAGCAGCAAAGTTGCTTCCAGCTACGACAGCAGCAGTGCCTACTACGGCGTGCATCTGGGAATAGGCAAGGTGAATAAGCTGAACGATACTACTAAGGCCGATGTTTATGCCAAATTTATGTACACCCACCAAAACGGCGACAGCGTGGCTTTACGTGGCGAAGGCAACGGCGAAGTATACGACTTTGACGCTGTGGACAGCACCCGCGTCAGAGTAGGTGCGCGAGTGAGCAAAGCCTATAGCGAGCGCGGCACCGGTTATGCAGGGCTGGCCTACGAATACGAATTTGACGGCGAAGCCAAAGCGACAGTACTGGGCTTCAGCACGCCGTCGCCCAGCATCAAAGGCAGCAGCGGCCTGCTGGAATTGGGCTATATTTTGCAGCCCAAAGGGGCCAACGACCCGGCAATCGACATCAATTTGCAGGGCTGGGGCGGCAAAAAACAGGGCTTCACAGGCAATGTGAATTTTGTCTGGAAGTTCTAAGTGAGCATTACGGTAGACTTTCTGAAAAGGAAGGCTACATAAACGACCAAAGGAAAAAAGTATTTTTCATTGTCCTTTAATTTTAATAAAACCAAAGCCCGGAGTTGATTAAACTCTGGGCTTTGGTTTTTATTTTTTATGATTTTTTTGCACAAGCCTTTCAATAGCCGCAAACAATTCTTCGGGAACGACCGGCTTGCTGACATGGGCGTCCATACCGCTGGCATAGGCGCGCTGGATATCTTCGGTAAAGGCGTCGGCCGAGAGCGAGATGATCGGGATCGTCTGCGCCTGCGGGTGCGAACTGGCGCGGATCGCCTGTGTAGCCTGATAGCCGTCCATGACCGGCATCTGGATATCCATCAGGATCAGGTCATAGGTACCGGGAGCGCTGCCGCTGAACAGCTCCAGCGCTTCCTGCCCGTTGCCGGCGCAGTCGCTGCTGATGCCGCGGCTTTGTAAAAGCTCCAGGCACAGCTCCTGATTGAGCAGGTTATCTTCAGCCAGCAGCAGATGCAGTCCGATCAGGCTTTGGGCTGTGCCGGTGCCGCTGCCAGCTGCGGTAATGTTTTCGGCGTAGGGCAAAGTCAGCCGTACGGTAAAGGTACTGCCGCTGTCTTTGACGCTGTGGACACTGACGCTGCCGCCCATCGCTTCGACCAGATATTTGACGATGGAAAGCCCCAGGCCGCTGCCGCCGTATTTTCTGGCGGTACTGCCGTCTTCCTGTTCAAAGGGCTGGAAGACCTGGGCCAGCATTTGCTCCGACATACCGCAGCCGGTGTCGCTGACGACCAGAAGCAGAACTGTTTTGCCGGCAGCTTCGGCCTGCTGCTGAGTGATACTGAGCGTGATCTGGCCGCCGGCTTCGGTGAATTTGACGGCGTTGGAAAGCAGATTGCTCAGGACCTGCTGCAGGCGCAGACTGTCGCCCAGCAGGACGTCGTGGCCGGCGGCATCGCAGTGCAGCCGGAAGCTGATATTTTTGTCCTGACATTGGGCGCTGTAGATGCTTTGCAGCTCCTGCAGGATTTTTGACAGCTGAAAAGGTGAGTTGTCGAGCTTGAGCTTCTGGTTTTCGATGGCGGACATATCGAGGACGTCGTTGACGATACCTAAAAGCAGCTCGGAAGAATAACTGATTTTTTGCAGATATTCATTGTGGCAGTTGTGTTTATCCGGCTGCAGGGCCAGCCTGGTAAAGCCCAGGATAGCGTTGAGCGGCGTTCGGATCTCGTGGCTCATGCGCGACAGGAAGCTGCTTTTGGCTTCGCTGGCAGCCAGTGCCTGTTTGGCGGCTCTTTCCAGCTCCAGGTTTTTGGCTTCCAGCAGTTCCAGATATTTCTGCCGCTGCAGTGTAAAATACAGCCAGGCGGTAAAAAGCACGATCAGGACGATGACCAAGGCGGTGATCAGATAGTTATATTTATAGATCAGATCGGTCAGCGTAGGCTGGTAAGGCGACTGGACCGTTTCGTACATCACGATATTATCCAGTGTTTTGGGATTCAGCGTATCGATACATTTATTGAAAATGGTCAGCAGCTGATTGCCGTCGGCGTTGTTGACAGCCGCCAGAGAAAGATTATCGGGAAAATTGAATAAAGACAGGATCTTCAGCTCGCTGAAACGGGGATTCTGCAGGTGGTAGCTGATGATATGGCTGTTCTGCAGGGCCAGGTCGGCTTCGCCGTCGGCTACTGCCAGCAGGCAGTCCCGGGTATTATTTTTGTTGATAATGGAGAAATGCGGATAATTGCTTAAAATAAGGTTTTTATAGGCGACATAGTTAAAGGGCAGAGCTACCTTCTGCGGCTTGGTGATGTCGATAAAGTTGTTTTTGTTGACAACGGCCATGACGCGGCCCTGAAAAAAGGTTTTGGAAAGCCTGATCGAGATATTGTTGCGGTAGGGTTCATAATCGGTAACGCCGGCGATCAGATCAAAGCCTTCTGTCTGCAGGCTCTGGTCCAGCCGGGCCCCGGGCGGCAGCAGCTTCAGGATGACCTTGACGCCTGCCAGGCGTTCCAGTTCCTTTGCTACTCCGGGCAGGATACCTGCCGGCTGCTGCGTGTCACTGTTCAGCGAGGATAACGGTTCGTCATTGGGCAGAAAGCCGATCGTGACCGGTCCGCGCTCATAGTAGGTGGCGTAGGTGGTATTCTCAAATTCCGGCGTGTTGGCGTGGATGTTCATTAAAGCGTCGTTGAGGCGCTGCAGAACCGCTTTGTTGCCTTTGGTGGTTATAAAATAGATCGGGTCGGCCTGAAAGCGGGCTACTAAACGCAGATCTTTATAGAGCGGCATGCTGCCGGTAACGACGGCGTCGATCTGCTTGTTTTGCAGTGCGGCGATCATGGACTGACTGGAATCAAAAAGTACTGGCTGGTAAGTAAACGAATTTTTTCGGGCTACCTCGCTCAAAACTTCAGTTTGAAAATTGCCTTTCAGAACGCCGATCTTCAGTCCGTTAAAGCTTTGATAATCGTTATAGTAGATCCCGTTATCATCGTTGCGGACGTACATGACCATGTATTCAACGCCGCTGGGCAGTGAGGCAAAGTCATATTTTTTGCTGCGTTCGGGAGTGTACTGCGCCATGCCTAAAAGGTCGATCTCGCCTTTGGCTAAAAGCTCCAGGCATTCCTGCCAGGTAGCATACACATATTCGTAGCGCCAGCCGGTATAGTGCGAGATCTCGTTGAGATAGGCGACGCCGTAACCGTCGATAGTGCCGTCGGCTGTTTTTTCGATAAAACCGGGGCTGTCGGTGTAGCCGACCCGGATGGGATGGGGGCGCATACCTGTAGCGGAGACTGCGGTTGGGAGCAGCAGTAAACAGCAGCAGAGCGCGGCGCAGAGTATAGGTAACTGAAAAAATGTGCGTAGATATTTCATCAAAAGGCCAGCTTTCCGGGTTGAAGTGTAGTGATTTCGGTTGTTTGCAAAAGTACGTTATCAACTGTCTTTATTATATATTATTAATTTTAAGAAAACAAATCTTATCAAAACAGGGGTAATTAAAAGTATTATAAATAAAATATAGGTAAATTAAAACATAAACCTTTGGTAAAAGGAGGTTTTTAAGAGCGCCAGAAAAGAAGGAGAGAGAAAAACAAGAAAAAGAGAGAGCAAGAAAAGAATCGTCACACCTGTAGTCAGCAGTGCTGCTGAAAAGCGGAACAGCGGCGGCTGTTTTGCAGGCAGTTCCGTTTTTTTACCGTGGTGGCGACTACAGGGCTGAAAGGTCGTGAGACAATGATCGATGTCGATCCGCAAACTGTTACGAACCGTGATCTGGCGGCTTTGGCCCTGCAGGCTAAGGGCCGGGTCAAAAGACTGTATCTGCACTGGACGGCAGGCCATTACGAGGATGTTTATGACGATTATCACCTGAACATCGGCCCCGGCGGTGAGATGTATCTTACTTGCACAACATTGACGGAACTGAAGGAGCATACCTGGCGCCGCAACACGGGCAGTATTGGCATTGCGCTGTGCTGCGCTGCAGACGCGCAGGCCGGCAGCGGCTGGGATACTGATTTTGGCAGCGAGCCGCCGACGGTGATGCAGATAGAGGCTCTGGCGCAGGCGGTCGCGGTATTGACGGCCTGTCTGGGATTGGAGATCAACGTCCTGACAGTGACGACGCATTGCGAAGCGGCCTTGTTTGACGGCTACGGACCGCACAGCGGCGATCCGCAGCTGCGCTGGGATCTGTGGTATCTGCCCGACCTGCCGCTGGAGAGTGCTTTAAAACCGGGCGGGTATGTTATCCGCAGCAAAGCCTTATGGTATCGCAGCGAGATTTTGAGGCAAAGGAGGTGAAAGTAATGGCAATCACTAAAACTGTTACCAAACAGACCCTGACATTGAACGTCGAAGACGGCGTCAACAGCCAGGGTGCGGCCAAAACCAAAGGCCATAATTATGCCGGCGTACGTCCGGAAGCAGAGCCGGCTGCGATCATGCAGGCGGCAGCAGCGCTGGGAGGCCTGATCGGCCACGAGCTGCTGGGCGTGGTCGTGACTGAAAAAGCCGAGCTGGCTCAATAAAAGCGGCTGTTTTTTCAGGGAAATGGAGAAAGCAAAAAGCAGGCAATTGCTGCCCGCTGAAAGGAGATGGATTTGATGGAAAAAGTTTTACAATTGGTATTTAAAAAAGCTGACGGCACTAAGAAGGTCTTCAGTGTTACCGATCCCCGTGACGACGTTACTGCCGCCGAAGCCAGAACTGCCATGCAGACGGTTATTGCTGCCGATATTTTTGCAGCGGACGGCATCGGCCTGACCGAAGCAGTTGAAGCCCGTGTGCGCACTACGGACGTCAGCGTTTTAGCATAAGATGGATGCGGAAACGCTGCTGCAGCAGGTCGCTAACTATGGGTTCCCCATGGTCTTGTCGTGGTATCTGCTGGTGCGCATGGAAAGCAGGCTCGACAGGCTGACGGACAGTATCAACAGCCTGACCCGCAGTATCGCGGCCGGTAAGACAGCTTAAAAAAAGACGAAAGACGCAGCTTGGGCTGCGTCTTTTTTATATGCTTACTTATATTTTTGGCCGTTGCCGCAGGTACGAGCCTAAAATGGGCGGCTCAAGAAAAAACCTCACTGGCAGCATCAGGCTGCAGTGAGGTTTTGTGTTTATATTTACCAGGCGTCGATCCCGCGTCCATCGGCCAGCGGGTCGGGACCGTAGCTGTTGGGTCCGATCGTGCCGCGGAAAAACATCAGGTAGATCGCGAAGAAAAAGCTGATCAGCGGAATAAAGGCCAGCAGTACCATCAGCGGGCCGTGATCAAGATCGTGCAGCCGTCTGACATATAGCGACAGGCAGCTGAGCGCGGCGATAAAGGTCAGGGCAAAAGTCAGAATCTCGAACATGGTGCCGCCGGGCGTGAAAAAAGCGGCGATGATAAGGCCCAGACACCAGATGATGGCATTCCGCAGCAAAAAGCGCAGAATATAGGGCCTGCGGTTCAGGCGGCCGTCAAAAGTGAAAAACATTTCCTGAAAATCCATAAGGAACCCTCCTTTAGATAACATCAAATAATTACCTGTTACTATAGTAATCATAACACAGACAGCATAACAGGGCAGATTATTTTAATTACTTTTCTGCCGCCAAAAGTTATGGAATTTATCAGCCAGCTGTTTCTGGTTCAGCTGGGCCGGCCACAGCTCCTGATTGGGGGCGCTGCGCATGGCGGCGGCCAGATGGTCGTAGACCTCGGGACTAAGGCTTTCCAGCTCGCGGATATGTTCTTTGATGTCCTGACGCTTGGTATGGCCGTCGTAAGGACAGGGATTGCGCAGTGGCTGCAGCTCAAGCTGGCTGACGTTTGCAATGATTTCGCTTTCGCGGTAATACAGCAGCGGCCGCAGTACGGTCAGGCCGGTCTTTGACAGCGGTGTGACCGGTAAAAAGGTACGCAGCTGCCCGGAGGTGAGCACGTTCATCAAAAAGGTCTCCACTGCGTCGTCATGGTGATGGGCCAGAGCCACTTTGTTAAAGCCAAGCTCCAAAGCGGTACGGTTGGTGGCGGCGCGGCGGAAATAAGCACAGGTAAAGCAGGGCGTGCTGCCTTTGTTCTGCCAAGCTGAATTGACGTCGACCTTCTCGCTGTAATGCTTGAGACCGTAGTGAGCGCAGAAGGCTTCCAGCTCTGCTTTGGGGAAAGACGGCGAGAACATGGCGTCGACGGTATAACAGGCCAGCTCAAAGGGCACGGGGGCATATTTTTGGATTTCAGCCAGCGCTGCCGTCAGAAACATACTGTCCTTGCCGCCGGAAAGGCCGATGAGGATCTTGTCGCCGGCCTGCAGCATATCAAATTCGATCACGGCCCGCCATAATTTACTTAAAAGATCAGCTGGTACAAAGGGTGTACGGCTCATGGTCATTCTCCTTCAATGCTAGTATAAGATGATACCATTATATCATAAGCGGCTGCGTTTTCAGCAGCTGCGGCGACAACGGTATAATAAAAAAACACCTGCTCTTGAAAGAGCAGGTGTCTGCAGGTTTAATTAAGCTACTTTTACGTTAGCAGCGCGCATTCTGCGGCTGTTTTTCGGATCAGCTTCGGTATCAAAAGTCACAGGTTGACCTTCTTCCAAAGTTTTGAAGCCGTCGCTTACGATAGCGGAAAAATGTACAAATACATCTTCGCTGCCGTCAGCAGGAGTAATAAAACCAAAGCCTTTATCAGAGTTAAACCATTTTACAGTACCGTTCATCATAACGAGTACCTCCTAAAAAATTATTATATCCAAAAGTATAAAAAAAGTCGCATATTTTTGTAACTCATTCAATAGCAAATGACTTACAAAAATATGCGAGTACAATTTGTATATTCGGACTACTTGTATATAGTAACATGGGGATAAAAATAAGTCAAGCTTTTATTAAAAATATTTTTGCAGTGGTTTTGGGGGCTGTTTTGAGAAGCAACAGAGCGGATTTACCGTTGGAAAATGAAAAAGTTTTGTTTTGATACAAAGAAATTTTTATATAAATAGTTGAAAATATGGGCAGATTTTTTAAAAAAGATAGTCCTGAATGTTAAAAAGCCTGTATTTAAAGCAGGTTTTACGGTACAATATAATTATAATAAATAATTATGGCAACAAATAAAAACAGTATCAAAAGAGGTAGAGCGATGCCGAAGAAAAACGAAGCTTTTCCTAAAAAAATATATCTGAAGCCGTCGCTGGCAGAACGGCTGAAACAGCTTTTGGCTGTGCCGCTGACGGTGGCTGTCGCGCCTTTTGGCTACGGCAAAACGACTGCTGTAAAAAAAACACTGCTGTCCCTGTCTGTGGATATGTTCTGGGACAATTGCCAGGCTGAGGCTGAAACGGTTTTCTGGCGCTGCTTCGTCCGCTCGCTGCAGGCGGCCGGTGTCGATACCTCGCCCCTGACCTGGCAGCAGCTGCCCCGGAACGCGGCGACCCGCCAGCGGATCATTGAAGTGCTGCAGTCGGCCCGCCTGCAAAAAAAAGTGGTTTTTGTCTGGAACAACTATCAGCTGCTGCAAAGCGCTGCCTGTGACCAGCTGCTGCTGGCTTTGGCTGAGGCTGAACTGCCGAACTGGCATTTTGTGATCCTGACGCGGCAGCAGCCGGATTTCAGTCTGGAAGACCTGGTGCTGAAAGGTGAATGTCTGCATTTACAGCGCGAGGATTTTGCTTTTGGCTTGAATGATATTATTGTATATTACCGTAAAAACGGGATCGTGCTGGAGCGCGGGGAAGCAGAGCATTTGCTGGCGGCAACGGAAGGCTGGATCAGCGCCCTGTACCTGTATCTGCGCCAATATCAGAGCGGCTTGCGGCAGGAGCCGGGCGAAGCGCTGCTGCGGCTGGTGCGTGACGTGGCTTATGCTCCCTGCAGTGAGGCGGAAAAAACACTTTTGACAGAACTGGCCGTTTTAAACGAAGATTTCAGCGGCCGCCAGGCGGCTTATATAACTGAAAATGACGCAGCTCAGGCCCTGCTGGAACATCTGGCGGCGCGGCATGGCTTCATCAGTTATGAACTGACGAGCGGCCATTATCATATCCACAGCGCTTTGCAGGATTATCTGCGGCGTTTGAGTGAAGAATTAGACCCGGAAAAACGCAGCCGGCTGTACAGCCGCAGCGGCCAATGGTATGAGCTGCAGAATGACTTCCTGAAGGCGTTCTGCTATTACCATACGGCGGGCGATTACGACAGGATGCTGACGGTATTCGAAAATGACCGTGGCTGCAGTTTTGAAAATACCTATAAAAACAAGATCATGGCTTATTTTGCGGAAGCCCCTGAAACTATCAGGCAAAAGCATATCAAGGCAGGCCTGATCTACGGTCTGTGGCTGTTTTTGAGCGGTGAAAAGCTGCTGCTGGAGATGGAGATCAAAGAGCTGCAAAGACATATCGCCCTGCTTGCGGACCAAGAGGAGCGTGAGCAGTGCCTGGGGGAACTGGAGTTTTTGCTGGGGCAGACCAGGTATAATGATGTAGAGGCTATGGCGCGGCATTTTAAAAAGGCGGCCAGGCTCATCAGGCAGCCGGTCCGTTTCTTCTCACCGCAGACGATTTGGGGCGGCGGCGCCAATTCTATTTTATTCATGTTTTATCGTCAGGCGGGCACGCTGCAAAAAACGCTGGCTATTTTTCCAAAGGCGATGGCAGATTATTACCGATTGGTGCAAAATCATGGCGCCGGCGCTGAATATGTGCTGGCAGCCGAGGCGCATTTCCAGAGAGGCCAGTGGGAAAAGGCAGTCATTTTAGCGGCGGAGGCGTTGAATGTTTCGCGCCGTAATGAGCAGATCAGCGTGGAATTGTGCGCAGAGTTCATCGCGATGCGCAGCAATATAGCGTTGGGCAATAAAAAAAGTATCCGTGAGACCAGTAAGCGGCTGGATAATTTGACGGCCGCAGTGCAGGAGCATTTATACCGGAAAACGATCGAAGCCTGCCGGACCTGGATCGACCTGCAGCTGGTGGATAAGGGCAAGGCAATAGTGCCGTGGCTGCAGCAGGGTGATTTCCAAAAATCAGGACTGCTGTATTCAGCCTGGGGCTGTTTATATATCGTTTATGGACGTTATTTGCTGGTGCAGAAGGAATATTTACTGCTGCTGGGGCAGCTGCGCGAGTTTGAAACAGCGGCGCAGAGCTTCCAGAACTTTTTGCTGAGCCTTTATACGGCGGTTTACAGTGCGGCGGCACAGGCTGGGCTGGGCAACGAGGCCGAGGCTGACGGCGAATTACGGCGGGCGCTGGCACTGGCGGCGGCAGACGGGATCGTGATGCCCTTTGTGGAAAATTTTGACGTTTTGGAACCGCTGCTGCAAAAAGCCGTCCGGGAAACGGCGGCAGATGCGGAATTGTTAGGCAGGATCATGGAATTGGGCGGGCTGTATCAGGAAAACCTGAAAAATATCAAATATAATGCTTCCTATACTGTGGGCGGCAAAACTTTGACTGTCCGTGAAGCTGAGATCGCAAATTTTGTTGTGCAGGGCAAAACCAATGCGGAGATCGCAGCCGAAATGTTTATTGCCGAGATCACGGTCAAGAAAGCCCTGCAGGGGATCTACCGCAAGCTGGGCGTGGATACTCGTCTGGAACTGGTCATGGCGCTGAACGCCGATCTGTAATGTTTTGCGCGCGATCGCGTTTGGCAGGAAGCGGTTAAAAGTAAGAGCGATAACAAAAATACTCCGTCATGACGGAGTATTTTTTATGCGGTCAGCCCCTGTTTTATGATACAATGCTGATATAAAGCTAAGGATCGGAGTAAGAGTTATGCAACGAGCTTATTATGAAAGTTCTTTACAAGATTTTTTGCAGCGTGATGAAAATTTAATATTAGGTATTTTAACTCGCAATAATGAATATGCATTAGAAGATTTACAACGTAATGCTTGGTTAGCAGAAATTAGGATTCTCAAAAAACAGTTAGAAGTTTTTGAAACAGGCCATATAATTTTTGAATATACCATACCACGAATTGGCGAACGAATTGACGTAGTATATTTAAAATCTGGATTGGTATTTTCATTAGAATTTAAGGTGGGTGAAAAAAATTATTCCCGATCTGCGATTGATCAGGTGACAGATTATGTTTTAGATTTAAAGAATTTTCATAAAGCAAGTCATAATAGAATTCTTGTACCAATTTTAGTTGCTACTGAAGCACTGGAAAGAAGTAATGATTTGCAAGAGTTAAGGCCGGGTATTCTTAATGTGCTATATTGCAACAAAAGCAATCTAGCAACAGTAATTAATGCTGTTTTACAGCAGTATGACGAAAAAGAATTAGATGCGGGTGAGTGGATAGAGTCTGTATATATGCCAACGCCAACTATTATAGAAGCGGCACAGGCACTATATAGTAATCATAGTGTTAAAGATATTGCGCGTAATGATGCAAAGGCTGTCAATTTACAACAGACAGCTGAAGCTATTAATAAAATTATCGAAGAGAGTAAACAAAAGCACTCTAAAGCTATTTGTTTTATAACTGGAGTTCCAGGAGCTGGAAAAACTTTAGCAGGGCTAAATATTGCTAATGAACGCCATAATTTTGCAGAGGAAGAACATGCAGTATTTCTTTCTGGAAATAAACCATTAGTAGATGTTTTGCGTGAAGCCTTAATCCGTGATGAAAGTTCTAGAAAGAATATTTCTAAGCAAGAGGCTACCAAAAAGGTATTACCTTTTATTCAAATGATTCATCATTTCCGTGATGCTGAGCTAATAACGCAAGAGCCTCCTAACGAAAAAGTTGTTATTTTTGACGAAGCGCAGCGAGCTTGGACACAAGAAAAATTGTCGGAATTTATGAAACGTAAAAAGGGTGTAGCTGATTTTACCATGTCTGAGCCAGAATTTTTAATTGACGTTATGGATAGGCATAAAGATTGGGCTGTTATTATTTGCCTTGTTGGTGGAGGGCAAGAAATTAATACTGGTGAAGCTGGTTTGTCTGAGTGGTTTGATGCGTTAGCCACAAAGTTTCCCCAATGGGAAATTTATGTGTCTGATAAAATTACTGACAGCGAATATGTGCAAAATAAACCATTAATAGAGAGACTGTCAACATTAAATCATCATATTGTTACTACTTTACATTTAGCAGTTTCATTACGTTCTTTTCGTTCTGAGAAAGTAGCAGGTTTTGTTAAAGCATTGTTGGACGCTGACAGTAGATGTGCTCAAAGGCTTTATACTGAAACAAGTAAAAATTATCCTATTTTTTTAACGAGAAATTTGCAAAAAGCTAAAGAATGGGTACGGAGTAGGGCAAAAGGTACAGAACGGTATGGTTTAATAGCTAGTTCTGGGGCCAAAAGGTTACGTAGCTGTGGAATTTGGGTACAAAGCAAAATAGATGCTAAGCATTGGTTTTTAGATGACAAGTATGATGTGCGGTCGTCATATGCCTTAGAAGAGGTAGCAACAGAATTTGATATTCAAGGGCTAGAAGTAGATTGGAGTATTGTTGCTTGGGATGCTGATTTGAGATTTGTAGAGGATCATTTTGAATATTTTAAGTTTATTGGTGCTGGGTGGCAAAGAGTTAATAAAGTAGAGAATCAGCAATATTTAAAAAATACTTATCGTGTTTTACTGACACGTGCTCGTCAAGGGGTAATAATTTTTGTTCCAGAGGGTGATGAGCATGATGAAACTAGGCATAATGCTTTTTATGATGAAACATACAATTATTTAAAAAAGTTAGGACTGAATGAGTTATGATTTTGGTATCAGCGGCGATTATTCGCAATGCAGCAGGAGAAATATTGATCTGCCGGCGCGGGTCTGGCGGCAGCTGCGCCTTTTTATGGGAATTTCCCGGCGGCAAGCAGGAGGCGGGCGAAACGGCAGCAGAGTGTTTAGTGCGTGAATGCCGTGAAGAACTGGGCGTCGAAATAGAGGTCGCAGGGCTGGCTGAACAGGCCGGTTATACATATCCCGAAAATGAAGTGACAGTTACGTTTTTTGAAGCCAGGATCAACAGCGGCGTACCGCAGAAAAGGGTGCATCAGGAAATTTTATGGGTGCAGCCGGCAGCGCTGCCGCAGTACGATTTCTGCCCTGCCGATACGGAAATTATCAGCAGGCTGGCAGGCGGGTAAAATAAGGCAGGGGCACTGAAGCTTACTTTCGGTGCTCATTTTTTTCTTGCCGGCAGGAGCTGAAACAGCAGGAAAAAATGAATCTGAAGCGAATAATATTAAAGTTACGATAAAATAAAAAACTGCGGCACAGGCAGTGCCGAACAGACGGAGGAACCAATGACAGAGACCTTAGCGGGCCTGAATCCAGAGCAGGCCGAAGCAGTACAGACAACTAACGGACCAATGCTGATCATGGCAGGCGCGGGCAGCGGCAAGACCAAGGTCTTGACCTGCCGGATCGCACATCTGCTGCAGCAGGGCGTGCGTCCTTACCGTATTTTAGCAATCACATTTACTAATAAAGCAGCCGCGGAAATGCGCGAGCGCGTCGATAAAATGGCAGGAGCGGCGGCTAAAGATGTCTGGCTGTTTACCTTTCATGCCTTCTGCGCCCGTTTTTTGCGGATGGAAATAACTAAATTAGGCGGGTATGGCAGTAATTTTGCTATCTATGACAGCAGCGACAGCCAGAACCTGATCAAACAGATCTTAAAAGAACTGAACCTGGATGAAAAGCGTTTTCAGCCGTCCGGCATCGCGGCGCGTATCTCCAATGCCAAAAACCAGCTGCAAAGCGTCAGTGATTTCAGTAAAGCGGCTTCGGATTTTTATAATCAGAAGGTGGCGGAGATCTATGAACGGTATCAGAATAAGCTGCTGGTCAATAATGCGGTGGATTTTGACGATCTGCTGGTACTGTCGATCCGCCTGCTGCAGGAAAACGATGAGGTGCGCGAGAAGTATCAGGCGCGGTTCGATTATCTGCTGGTGGACGAATATCAGGACACCAATCATGCCCAGTATCTGCTGACGAAGCTTTTGGCAGCGCGGCACCGTAATATCTGCGTAGTGGGCGATGCCGACCAGAGTATCTACGGCTGGCGCGGGGCGGATATCCAGAATATCCTTGATTTTGAAAAGGATTATCCCGAAGCTAAGGTCATCAAGCTGGAACAGAATTACCGCAGTACGCAGGTCATTTTGGATGCTGCCAATGCGGTCATTGAAAATAATACCGGCCGCAAGCCGAAAAACCTGTGGACGGATAATGCTAATGGCGTGGCGATCACTTATTTTCAGGCTATCGACGAGCGCGATGAGGCCCGTTTTGTGATCGAAAAGCTGCAGGAGCTGCAGGCGCAGCAGAACATGAAGCTGGGCGAGATGGCGGTCTTGTACCGTACAAATACCCAGTCGCGTATTTTTGAGGAAATGCTCATTAAGAGCGGTATCACTTATAATATGGTAGGCGGGTTAAAATTCTACGAGCGTAAGGAGATCAAGGATATTATCGCGTATCTGCGCGTGATCTTTAATCCTGCGGATTCGCTGAGCCTGCTGCGGATCATCAACGTGCCGCGCCGCGGTATCGGCGACGCTACTTTGGCCAGGCTGCAGGCGCACGCTGCTGAAAACGGGCTGTCACTTTTTGATGTGGTTTCCAATGCGTCTCAGGTCGAAGGGCTGAGCGTCCGTTTTATCAGTAAGCTGGACGAGCTGGCGGCGATCATTTTCGATTTGATGAACCAGGCTGATAACGTGCCTGTGGAAGAGCTGATCGAGCAGGTGCTGAACAAGACTGGCTATATGGAGGAGCTGCGCAATGAGCATACGGCGCAGGCGCAGAGCCGTATCGACAACCTGATGGAATTGATCTCTGTTGGGCAGGAGTTTGCCAAGACAGAAGAGGAGAACAATCTGGAGAATTTCCTGGGCCACGTGGCGCTGGTGTCGGATATCGACGATGCCGAGCTGGGTGAAGAAGCGATCACTTTGATGACCCTGCATTCTTCCAAAGGCCTGGAATTCCCGGTCGTTTTTCTGGCCGGCATGGAGGAAGGTATCTTCCCGCATGCGCGGACGCTGATGGACGAGGAAGAAGTGGAGGAAGAGCGTCGTTTATGCTATGTGGGCATTACCCGTGCGGAAAAGCAGCTCTTTTTGAGCAATGCCAAAATGCGGACGATTTACGGGCATACGGTATCATATCCGCCTTCGCGGTTTTTACAGGAAGTACCGCGCAATCTGGTGACAGTTTTTAAACGTCCGGCTTTAGAACGTAGGACGATCAATATGGTGGAAACGAAGCCGCAGAAGCGCAGCCGTGATACAAACTGGTTCCTGGGCGGACAGGAGAGTTTTATTCCCAGGCAGAACGTTAATATGGCGGGCGGCGCTGCCGGCGGCGACTTTAAGGCCGGCGACAAGGTGAGCCATGCCAAATGGGGCGTGGGCACTGTCGTCAGCGTGGCATCGTCGCAGGACGGTCAGGAAGTGAAGATCGCTTTTGCCGGCGCCGGTATCCGCAGTTTGCTGACCAAGTATGCGGTGTTGAAGAAGGTGTGATTTACGTTTCTTGGGTTACAAGAAACGTAAGTAGAATTTTTTATAAATATTTTAATTTTGTTTTTCGTTTCTTTAGTTTTCTCTTTTTAGATGTTCATTTCTTTTGGCGGCAAAATTTTAATAGCCCTTTCTTCGAGAAGAAAGGGCAGCAAAGAAGCTTGCGCACTGTGACGAGTCCTGTTTAGCTTTGTTCGCTGTCCGGCTTCCGGGCAACTCGCAGCTGTGCTGCTCAAACAGTCCCTCCAGCGCTTACAGCTTACGTCGCACACAGCGGACTAGATCACAATGTGCGCTCAAAACCCTGCATCGTACAAATTACTGCTGAATTTCATAAGCAATGTATCTACAGCCTGCTGTTATCCGTATTTATTGGCTAAAGCAGTAGAACGTAGGGTGTTAGAGCACATTGAGCAGATTTTGTTATGTGCAATGCGAATAAGGCGATAGCGGAGTGACTTGTTTGAGGCATTGTTGCACAGGTTATTTATCTTCGGCAACAATGCCGAGTTTCGCGGAGCCGCCGTTGAGCGAAGCAAAATAAAAATCTGTGACGTGCCGGTTTTTCTTTGGTTCGTTTCTTTTACCGCTAAAAGAAATGAACATTATAAAGAGAAAAGTCTTTGCGCAGCTTGCTTCTGGAAGAAAGCGGCATAGAAAAAGAGAAAAAATAAATTCAACAAGCTAATTGTTGAACAAAAAAACAAACCCCAAAAAGCAAAAGATAAATCTACTGCACGCCGCAAGGCGGCACAACGAGGGAGGCAGCTATGGAACTGGAACGCGCACAGGCGAAGAACGAGGCCGAGCATTTGCGGGCGGAGATCCGCCACCACGAATTTTTATATTATGTGCTGGACGCACCCGAGATTACCGACGCCGAGTATGACCGGCTGCTGGTGCGTCTGCGCGAGCTGGAAGCCGCCTGGCCCGACGATGTGCCGGCCGATTCTCCGACGCGGCGCGTGGGCGGCAAGGTGAACCCGGAATTTACCGAGGTCAAACACCTAACACCGCTTTTGAGCCTGGGCAATGCTTTTTCAGATGAAGAACTGTTGGCCTTTGACCAGCGTGTGCGCAGCGGTCTGCCGGAAGGCAGCGAAGTAGAATATGTCATGGAGCCGAAAATCGACGGGCTGGCCTGCAGCCTGATCTATGAAAACGGCCGTCTGGTGCGGGCCGCTACCCGTGGCGACGGTGTGGTCGGCGAGAACGTAACGGCCAATGTGCGCACAATCAGGTCGATCCCTTTAGTGCTGAATCTGAAAAATGGCGAAGCGCCGCCGGAGCTTTTGGACGTACGGGGCGAAGTCTATATGCCGCGCCATGCTTTTATGCAGCTCAATGAACAGCGGCTGGAGGCAGGGGAGAGCGAATTTGCCAATCCCCGTAATGCGGCTGCCGGTAGTCTGCGTCAACTGGACCCAAACGTCACGGCCCAGCGGTCATTGAGCTTTTTTGCTTACGCCGTAGGCGAAGGCGCGCGGGACAAGCATGCCGATTCGTTGGCGATGCTGGCGGAATATGGTTTCAAGGTCAGCGAAAATTACCGCGTGGTCCAAAGCATCGATGCGGCGCTCCAATATATCAAAGAATTCGATGCCGGACGGCAAAGCCTGGCTTATGATACAGACGGTGCGGTGCTGAAGGTCAATGCTGTGTACCAGCAGAATATTCTGGGCGCTACGGGTAAAGATCCCCGCTGGGCCATTGCCTTCAAGTTCCCGCCGGAGCAGGCGGAAACCAAACTGGAGGACATCGTGATCCAGGTGGGGCGTACCGGTGTGCTGACGCCGACGGCAGTGCTGACGCCGGTCAGGCTGTCGGGCAGTACTGTGAGCCGGGCCACGCTGCATAACGAGGATTTTATCAAAGCGAAGGACATCCGCATCGGCGATACGGTGGTCATCAATAAAGCTGGCGAGATCATTCCCGAGGTGCTGCACGTGGTGCTGGGCAAACGGCCGGAAGGCACAGAGCCTTACACTATGCCGGCAGTGTGCCCGGAATGCGGCTGGAACGTAGAACGCAAGGACGGTGAAGCTGCCCTGCGCTGCACTAATCCCCATTGTCCGGCGCTGGGACGCGAAGGACTGATCCATTTTGCTTCTAAAGGCGCTATGGACATCGACGGCTGCGGCCCGGCAGTGATCAACCAGCTGCTGGACGCCGGGCTGATCCGTGACGTGAGCGATCTTTACTTAGTGAATAAAGAACAGCTGGTGGAGCTGGAGCGCATGGGCGAAAAATCGGCTGAAAATCTGGTGCAGGCTATTGCTGCCAGCAAAGAGCAGAGCTTTGACCGTTTGTTGTTCGGTCTGGGTATCCGACATGTGGGGGCGAAGGTGGCGCGGCTTTTGGCAGTGCATTTCGGTACGGTCGAAAACTTGCTGGCGGCTGATGCAGAACAGATCGCCGCTATCGACGATATTGGCCCGAAGATCGCCGAGAGCGTCGTTACTTATTTTGCGTCGCCGGAGAATCGCGACTTGCTCGCCCGTCTGAAAGAGCTGGGGCTGAACATGGAGATGCAGGTCCAGACTGTCAGCGAGGAACATCCCTTTTATGGCAAGACCATGGTCTTTACCGGGACGATGCCGACGCTGGGGCGCGCTGAAGCGCAGACAATGGCGCAGGACGTAGGCGCTAAGGTCAGCGGCAGCGTCAGCAAAAAGACAGACTACGTCGTGGCTGGGGCCGAAGCTGGCAGTAAGCTGACGAAGGCTGAACAGCTGGGCGTTACCGTCATCGACGAAGCAGAATTCCTGCGCTTGCTGCAGGGCGGTGCTGCTGCTATGGCTAATGCAGGGGAAGTAAAAGCTGACGCCGGTCCAGGCGCTGACAGTGAAGATGCATCAGTGGCGGCAGACGCTGACGTACCCAAAGAACAGGATCTGTTTTAAAAATACTAAAACCTAAAAGCAGCGCCGGCATAACTTCAGTTATGCCGGCGTTTGATATTTTTATGCAGTTGACAGTTTTTTTGAGGCTCAGTCCAGATAAGCGGCTACGATCTCGCCTGTATAATAGGTGTGCCAGTCTTTATCGGCATACCATTTTTCAGCTAAGGCTTTGTCAAAGTTTTCTGGGGCCATTTCACGTTTTTCTACGATGCGGCATTCCAGCTGCAGGCCGGCGCCTTTGATCACAGGCACTTTGACGACTTGACCCGGTACGGCTACCAATTCCGCCGCTGCGAATTTATCCAGGTCGCGCCCAGATTTAGTGCCGCACAGGCCCAGTGCTTTGCTGAAAGCCGCGGTCAGCGGCAGGCTGACGGTAAATTCGTCGTGGGCCTCGATCAGCTCGTGGGTATAGCGGGAATGGCGTACCATTACCGTAAAAACAGAGCGGCCCCAAATGTTGCCCAGCGCGCCCCAGCCGATCGTCATGGTATTTTGTTTGCCGTCTGCGGCAGTAGTGAGGAACGCACCCTTCGCCAAAACCTTTAAAATAGTTTCCGCATGGTCGAAAGCGTTGATATTTTGCATAATGCTCACACTCCTTTTGCCTTTATTATAATCGTTTTTTTGTGTCAATGCTGTAAATTTCTGTAAGTAGAAACCGGCAGCACGCAAAATACCGGTACGGTATTTTGCTATGGTAAGTTTACGACGGCCAAAATATTTGCAGGGCTTCTGTTGACAGCACAAAAGAAATAATTTAAACTGTATGCTAGTAAAATTGTTTTTTAAGGAGTGTTTTATAGTGAAGAAAAGTGTGTGGGCAATAGTGATGGTCATGGTATGCGCTTTGATGCTGGCAGGTTGTGGCGGCAGCGGCGGCAGTATCACCAGTAAGGGCTATGGTGATCTTTTTCACGATCAGGCGGCGATCAATAAGGCCGTTGCAGAAATCAAGACTAAAGGCGGTGGTGCACCGCTCATGGTTTTCCAGAATATGCATTTTGGTCCGGACTTTATCAATTTTTCCCGGCAGGATCCCAAAAATAAAGAAAACGTCGATAATTTTGTCTGGACGCCTAATACAGGCTGGCAGGGACCCAAAATCGTCAAATTGCGCGGCAACGGCAAGCTGGCAGATAATTTATTCAATATCGACGATGTGAACTGGTCGGCGCTGCCTGTTTTCATTGCGGAAACAGAAAAAATGGCGAAAGAAAAAGGTATCGACAAGGCTTCACTGGGCGGCAGCATCATGATCGATCTCAATGTCAGAAAGCAGCAGCTTACTTTCTCGGCCACCGTCAAAGGGGAGCGGAAAGACGCATATGTGACCGGCGATATCCAGACCGGCCAGGTTACCAATTTCAGAATTAAATAAACAAAAATAAACCTGCCTTTGAAGGCAGGTTTATTTTTTTGCCGCATCAGTCACCGAAACAAAGCCGGATCGAATGGATATTATAGAAGTATGGGATATTTTGTGATATAATATATCCGATTTACTGCATATAATGAAGAACATTTATCATAGGAAGGTGAAAAAATGAAGGTCACGACCAAAGATGTAGAATACATCGCCCAGCTTTCCCGTTTGACTATTCCTGAAGGTGAAATGGAAAAATTCACGGAACAGTTCAACCAGATCCTCAATTATGCCGATATTCTGCAGCAGCTTGATACCGCAGGCATCGAGCCGACTCCGTACGTGCTGCCGATCAGCAATGCGTTCCGCGAGGACGTAGCTCTGCCCGGCGTTACTCAGGAAGAAGCGCTGAAAAATGCTCCGGCAGTCCATAACGGCGGCTTTAAAGTGCCCCGCGTCATCGAATAAGAGAGGGAGGAACTACTGTGGATCTTTACAAGAGCACTGCTCATGAATTGCACGATAAACTTGTCAAGAAAGAAATCAGCTCCGTGGAACTGACGAACGCCCTGTATGAGCGCATCGACGCCGTCGAGGACCAGGTCAGGGCCTATGTGACGCTGGATAAGGAAAATGCTTTGGCACAGGCTGCCAAAGTCGACGCCATGATCGCCGGCGGCGAGAAGATCGCCCCGCTGGCAGGTATCCCCGGCGCGATCAAAGATAATATCTGCACCAAAGGCCTTTTGACGACCTGCTCGTCCAAAATGCTTTCTAACGTTGTGCCGATCTATGACGCGCACGTTATCAAAAAACTGCGTGCCGAAGAAACTATTTTCCTCGGCAAAACCAATATGGACGAATTCGCCATGGGTTCCACCACCGAATCGTCTTACTTCCAGGCTACCCATAATCCCTGGAACCTGGACCGTGTACCGGGCGGTTCCTCCGGCGGCAGCGCCGCTGCCATCGCGGCGGGCGAAGCTATCTGGACGCTGGGCTCCGATACCGGCGGCTCCATTCGTCAGCCGGCTTCCTTTAACGGCTGCGTTGGCATCAAACCGACCTATGGCCGTGTTTCCCGTTACGGCTGCGTGGCTTTTGCCTCGTCCCTCGACCAGATCGGGCCGATCACCCGCGACGTTACCGACGCCGCTACCGTGCTCAACACCATCTGCGGCAAGGACGAACACGATTCTACCTCGCTGCCCGTGGAAGTGCCTGATTTTACCAAAGCCCTGCGTCAGGACGTGAAAGGCCTGCGTATCGGCTTGCCGAAAGAATATTATGGCGAAGGTCTGGACCCCAAAGTACATGCCGAGCTGAAAAAAGCGATCGCGCAGTATGAAGCCATGGGCGCCGAGATCGTCGAGATCTCTCTGCCCCATACCGAATACGCCGTTATCACTTACTATATCATTGCCCCGGCAGAGGCTTCTGCCAACCTGGCCCGTTACGACGGCGTCCGTTACGGCTTCCGTGCCGCCAACGCCACCAGCGCGCCGGAAATGACCACGCTCAGCCGTACCGAAGGCTTCGGCCCCGAGGTCAAACGCCGCATCATGCTGGGCACCTATGTTTTGAGCAGCGGTTACTACGACGCTTATTACAAAAAAGCCATGCAGGTCCGTACCCTGATCCGCCGCGACTTTGACAGCGCTTTTGCCAAATGTGACGTGATCCTGGCTCCTACTTCGCCGGTCGTTGCTTATCCTATCGACGGCAAAATGGACCCGCTTTCCATCTATATGCTCGACGTTTATACGATCCCGGTCAACATGGCCGGACTGCCGGGTATTTCCGTGCCCTGCGGCTTTGCTGACGGTATGCCTGTCGGCATGCAGCTGATCGGTAAGCCACTGGATGAGGAAACCATGCTGCGCGCAGCTTATACCTTTGAACAAGCCAACGACTACCATAAGGTACTGGCACCGTTAGGAGGTAACAAATAATGAGAAACTATACTACTGTTATCGGTCTGGAAGTCCACGCCGAGCTGAAAACACATTCCAAAGCATTCTGCTCCTGCTCCACAGAATTCGGCGGCGAGCCCAATACCCATGTCTGCCCGGTATGCCTGGGCATGCCCGGTGCTTTGCCCGTGCTCAATAAACAGGTCGTGGAATTTGCTATCCGTGCCGGTTTGGCACTGAACTGCGAGATCCAGAAATTCAATAAATTCGACCGCAAAAACTATTTCTATCCCGATCTGGCCAAAAACTACCAGATCTCTCAATTTGATCAGCCGATCTGTCTGGGCGGCCATATCGACATCGAAGTGGAAGGCGAGAAAAAACGCATCGGCGTTACCCGCATCCACATGGAAGAAGACGCAGGCAAGCTGAACCACAGCGGCGCTACCATCAGCACTTCCGATTCCTCGGCAGTCGATTACAACCGTGCCGGCGTACCTCTGATCGAGATCGTTTCCGAGCCGGATATGCGCAGCTCGGAAGAAGCCCGTGCTTATCTGGAACAGTTAAAAGCGATCCTGGAATATACCGACGTCTGCGACTGCAAAATGCAGGAAGGCAGTCTGCGCTGTGACGCTAATATTTCTGTAATGCCGGAAGGCGCTACTGAATTCGGTACCCGCGCCGAGATCAAAAACCTCAATTCCTTCCGGGCTTTAGTACGCGCTATCGAATATGAAGTCGAGCGTCAGATCGACCTGATCGAGAGCGGCGGCCATGTAGTGCAGGAGACCCGCACCTGGGACGACGCCCAGGGCATGACCTTATCCATGCGCAGCAAGGAAGAAGCCCATGATTACCGTTATTTCCCGGAACCGGATCTGGTGCCAGTAGAGATCGATGATGCCTGGATCGAACGGGTACAGAAGGAACTGCCGGAGCTGCCGGCACAGCGTCAGCAGCGGTTGATGTCCGAACACGGGCTGCCTGCTTACGACGCCGGTCTGATCGTGGCTACAAAAGCTATGGCTGATTACTTTGACGCTGCCTGCAAAAATGCCGGCGACGACAAAGGCGTGTCCAACTGGCTGCTGGGCGACGTTTCTGCTTACCTCAACAACGAAGGCATCGAGATCGACGCTTTCCCGATCAAACCGGAAAATCTGGGCGAAATGGTCGCTTTGATCAAAGGCGGCGTCCTGTCCAGCAAACTGGCGAAAAAAGTTTTTGCCGAAATGCTCAAAGCTGACAAATCGCCGAAAGTCCTCGTTAAAGAGCTGGGACTGGAGCAGGTCAGCGACGAAGGCGCTATTGCCGCTATCGTCGACGAAGTGCTGGCTGAAAATCCGCAGTCTGTCGCCGATTTTAAGGCCGGTAAGGACCGCGCTATCGGCTTCCTCGTTGGTCAGGTCATGAAAAAATCCCGCGGTAAAGCCAATCCGGGTATGGTCAACAAATTATTAGTAGAGAAAATGCAGTAATCTGACTGCTGATTTTAAAGTTTGTAAAATGGAGGTGCCGTAGTGAATAAACCGTTTGTTTTTGTCGGTTCAGGGCTGGGCTATTTATGGCTGCTGATCTGGACGACTGTCGTTTCTATTGTGACTTTGGGCCTGTTTTTCCCGTGGGCCTACTCGGCGCAGCAGCGCTGGATCTGTGCTAATACCTACGTTGAAGGCAGACGGCTGCGTTTTGACGGCACCGGGCTGGGCTTCTTTTTCCAGTGGCTGGTCATCATGATCCTGACGGCTATAACCTTTGGCATCTATGCGCCCTGGGGCTATTGCCAGTTCAAACGCTGGGAGACCCGCAATACGGTTTTTGATGATTGACGCCAACAGATAATTAAAGTGAATAACAGTTATCAGCTAAAGCTCCGCCTGAAAGGCGGAGCTTTTTTGCTCAGCAGAGATTTATTTTTATTTGTATATAAAATATTTCAGAATGTAAATAAATAAACTTGTTAATATATAAAATTTATGGTATTCTTTTAATAAATAAAAGAATATTAATTAATGCAAAAATGGCAAAGCTGTCGAAAGGCAGTGACGCAAAGCTATAGGGTCTACTTCGTATAACGAAATGACAGCCAGTTGCTCATTAATCAGGGGTATTTCTCTGTTTTGGACAATGTTGATGCCTGACCGTTATACGGTCGGGTATTTTTATTTATGCGATAAGTTCAGGGGATATAACAAAGACAAAGAAGGTGCGGCAGCATGTCGGGGAAAGTGGAAAGGGAAAAAATTTTAAGTCAGAAAGTGATGCTTTCGTTGCTTATGGCAGGTACAATGTCCGTTTGTATATCCGGGGGGGACGTGTGGGCTGAGAAGACGGTAAAGCTAAATAGCGATACTGTTTATAATGTTATTGATGAAATACCAATGTCGATAGAGATGAACGGGCATAATATTATCAGCAATGTTACGTTCGGTGACGGAACTGCAAAACGGGAACTTTTGGGTACAGGTAAAGAGACGCTTAAAATAGTTGGTGATAATACTTATCAGTATGGAATAGGAGCTTTCCATGGTGAAGATTCTAAAATAAATTTTTCTAATATAAAAGAAATTAATATCAGTGGCGCATGGATAACCAATGATAATGGTAGTGCATTATATACTAACGCTAAAGGATCTATTAATTTAGATCATATAGGGTTATTAAAAATTGAAAACAGTGAAGACTCCGGTATTGGTATACATACTATGGCCGGTGAAGTTAATCTACAGGCTGATAGTGTAATTGTTGTAGGTAAAAATGATATATTATATGATAGGGCTATTTTAGCGCAATTGAGCGGCGTGCAAGATGAATCCAATGGCCAAAATGCAGTTGTTGACATTAATGCTAATACTATCGATTTTCATACAACTGGTATAACTATTGCTGCTGTTAACTGGAGTGAACCGATTTCTGATAATGAGGTAAAAGTAAATTTAAAAGCAAAAAATATTTCTATTATTTCAGATAGCTCAACTGGCTTATCTTCATATAGTTATAATTTCTATGAAAATAATGATCATATGACTGGTAAAACAGCGATTATTTTAAATGCTGACGAAACTGTGGTTATTAAGGGCGCTAGAAATGCTGTTTATGCAACTAATGGCAGAAAAGAGAATGATGCTTTTATTAGCATTGAAGCCGGTAAAACCATCTGTATTACTGGCAATACCAATGCACTGTATGCCGGTTCTAACGCTTTAGTAAAAATCAATGACAATGGCACGGCTAAAGTAAATCTTACTGGCAATGTCGTTGCTGAAAATGGTGGACAGATACTTGTTAAAAACGCCGGCCAGACGGGTGCGATATATGCTGCTTCTGGTGGAGACATCAGGTTTATTGACGCAGGGAATATCGCTGCGCTAAGTAGGCCTGTTGCAAATGGAAGCAGCAACTATGCCGCTATTGGTGCTGAAGCTGCTGACATAAGCATTAAAGCTAAGAATGTCACTATCAATAGCGGTGCAACTGCGCCGACCAGCGGCAGGATTATGGGTATTTATGCTACAAAGGGCTCTGATATTACTATTGATGCTGACAAAATTGATATTGATTTGCAGTCTGTAGCTAGTGATAATTTAAGTGTTGACAGGATCGTTGCTATTGATAATTCTGTAAATGCCGGGAAAACGATAGCGCTAAATAGCAACTTAATAACGATCAATGCGCTGCAAGAGGGTGCTAATAGCGTTTGCCAAGCTGTTAGAGCGAATCAGGGGAATGTTGATTTTAACGGAAATACGAAGGTTACTGTAAGAGGGGATCAGGTAAGCAGTGAAGTAATAGGGGTTAATGCATTAGGTGATGTTGGTACCACGGCAACAGTTATTAATTTTAATGGTGATGAAACTTCTATTAAAGCCGAAGGCGGGGCAAGATTTGTTATGGCGGTTGAACCTTCCGGTGGTACTGTGAATTTTACTGGTAAAAAAGTTGATATCACTGTTGTTAATAAAAGTCGTGAAGAGTCTCAGTCAGTTGCTATTTGGTCTCAATATGGTGCTAATGTTAATGCCAGTGCTGATACGGATATCACAGCAACTGTGCAAGGAAATATATATGCTAATGGCCTTTATGTTACAGACTTTGAAAAATATAATGGCAATGCAAAGTTGTTAGGTAATTTTACAGCCACAGTTATTAGTAATGATAGTGACGCTACGGGCATTTATGGTGATCTTTCTGACGTTGTAGAATCAGGAACTGATGGCATTATTACTATTGGTAAAAATTTAACGCTTGATATTCTTGCTGAAAAAGGAGAGGCCTACGGGATTTATGGAACGGGCAAATACAATAAAACCACCGTTTTGGGAGATGCGTTAATCACGGCACAGGGTGATACTGCGGTTGGTATCGGTGGTGCAAACGCAGCTAATATTGCTATTTTAGGTAATATTAGTATTGAAACTGTAGGCAAAACGGAAGCTTATTCTGTTTATGCATCTAGTGGCGCTAACGTCAGCCTGGGCAGCGCTGGTAAAACCGTTGATCTGAATGGCGACGTTGTTGCTAAAAATAATGGTGTGATTAATATTGCCGGTAAAACTAACACCATTAACGGTATAGTAAAGGCGGTTGACGGTGGTACTGTTAATCTGAACGGCGCCAGTGACGCTGTTTATAATAATATCAGCATCAACAGCTTCGTTACTAAAGGGACTAGCAGTGATGGCAGCGTCAAATTGAGCGGCGGTACGATGAATTTCGGTATGTTGAATAATCAAAATTTAGCCGCTAATTCTTTCGTTGTTAGTGGTGGTTCTTTAAAAGCTGCTTCTGAGGATATTTTTACCAATAGTTTAACGGCGGCAGGTACTACTGCGAAAAGTGGTAAAATCTTGGATGCGGTTGACCAGGTTGTAGATTTTAATAATGGCAAGCTGATCCTGACCGATGCGAAATATAATATGGGCTGGCTAAAAACAGCTAAAACGGCTCTTAATGATGCGGATTATGGAACGATGAGTTTAGTATTTACTGGTATTTTAGTCACTGCTGGTGGCAAAGAACAAACAGAAGCTGCGGCTGATGATCTTGCTGCCACAGGTGCTGTACATGCGGGGGTAACTGCTACTGTTACTGAAAAGGACGTTACTATAGGCAGTGGCAGCCTCGAAAATCTCGGTGCTAAAGATTTGGCTCTTGGCGGTTCAGCTGCAGATGCGAGCAAAATAACTGTAGGGAATGGTAAAGCATTGACTTTGGTCGGTGGCGGCAGTGAAAATGATGCTTTAGTAAAAACTGCTGATGGTACTGCTAAAACTGATGTTGCTGTGTTAGTTGGTAACAGTACAAACGCAGGAACTTTAAATCTTGGTGTTGCAGGAACTGCCAGCGGCGGTAATCTAAATGCGGCGGTTGTCATTGCTAATGATAACAGTAAAGTGAATGTCGATGCCGGTACGTTTAAAGTTAATGAAATCAGTGCCGATAAAGGTGCGATCAGCGTCAACGAAGGCGCAGCACTCAAGACAGAGAGTTTGACTGTTGGCTCAGAAGGAAGTACGGTTAAGCTCAGCGGGACAGGTACATTAGAAGCTCAGAGTATGACTATCAGTAAAGGAACGATAGAAGTTACAGGTACGGCTAAGGCTGGTAATCTTAAGGTAACTGACAGTAATGCAAAAATCAACGTCGGTACTGGTGACAGCGCCGGCAGTTTGGTTGCAGGTAATGCCGAACTACATGGTGCTGCCGTGGTGCTTGATCCTGTGTGGCAGGGCAATGATACGATCGGACAGGCTTCTAAGGCAGCTTTGACCTTTATTAATAACAGTGTCGATGGCCTGATGACAGTAGGACGGAACTCGGTTTTGAGCCTGGGCACAGACGATACGGCAAAAGCGGAAACGGCTTTTAGTGAAACAGGGTTGACCTGGGGTGAAAATGGTGTAAGTGCGGCTCTGTATATTGACAGAGCCCAGCAATTGGCTGCCAGCGGCGGCCTGTACATTGACGGGAATAAAGATGCTGCGGCAGCTGAAGCTAATAAGGCGAATTTTGCCGCTGGGTCGCTGCTGATCGTTAATGGAGCAGGTATAGGAACCAGTGGAGCTGCGGCTTTAACAGGCAGCGCCGATTCTAAGCTGACAGTTGCTGACGGCGCCAGGCTGTATCTGACCAGTACTAATGCCGGAACTTATGTAATTACTGATAATTTTACAAATAGCAGTAGTATCACTGGCTGGTCTGCCGATGCTGCGAAAGCTGAGGTCAGTGTGAATAAACTTTCTGAAATCGAGAAAGTTGAGCAAGATGCTGCCAATGGCAAATATACGGTAACTGTTAAGCAAAAGGATGTTCAAAAAACTTATGACGGCATTTCCCTGCCGCATATCCTGCAGGCCATGGACCAAAGCAAAACAGAATATGCCGGTATTAAATATCTGACTGAATTGGCCAATGATACCGGTCTTAGCCCGTCTGAATTTGTCGCAGCCGTCAATGACTTTGCCCGCGGCGCGGAAAGCAGCGGCACGAGCCGCAGCAGTGCTTTAGCGGCAGCCGAAATAGGCAATGCGGTGCAGGAACATCTGTCTTTTGCCAATTTGGGCGGCGAAATACCTGCCGGCTTGGGCAGGGGAGAGGATCAGGCAGAAAGCGGCAATATCTGGGCCCAGTATCTGCATAACAAGGATAAGGTCAATGACCTTGGCGGCGTCAGCTACGATGCGCAGTATAACGGCGTGGTCATTGGCGGCGATTTTGCGCCCCGGGGCAAATACAGCAGCGGCGTAGCTTTTAGCTATGGCAGCGGCAGCAGTACCGGCAGCGCGTCCAAAAATGAATTTGATTTCTGGGGACTCAGCTATTACGGTTCTGTCCGCAATGCCGATACCAATCTGATCTTTGACGCCGGCTACAGCAAAACGAGCAGTGAGTTCAAAGGCGTTGTCAAAGCCGAACCGTCAGCACAGGTATTTACTTTAGGTATTAAAGGCGAGCAAAGCTATGACGGCGGACACGGTACCAGATTTGTTCCCTATGCCGGGCTCAGGTATCTGCATATCGATGCCGATGCTTACACCGGTACGATCGGCGGCAGTGCGGCGGCGCGTTACAGTCCGGATAAAGCCGATGTGTGGCTGCTGCCGCTGGGCATCAACATCAGTCATGTCAGCAGCGGTGCGGACGGCTGGCTGTTACGCCCCTCGATAGATCTGGCCTATGTCTGGGCTTTGGGCGACAGGGATAATCTGATGTCGGTGACGGTTCCCGGCGTCGATGCCGGCGACAGGGTCGGTTATGAGTTGATGGAAAAAGGCTTCTTTGCCGGCAGGCTGGGATTGGAAGCGGCTAAAGACGACTGGTCTTACGGCGTCAGCTACAGTTACCAGAAAGGCAGTGCGGCACAGAGCAGTAAATGGTTCGTCAATGTTCAATATAGCTTCTGATAAGTGACCGGGCAATAGCTTACAGGCGGTATCCTTCGAGGTGCCGCCTTGCTTTTTGCCGCAGCCAGTACTGGAAGAAATACTAAAACGGCGCATGCATTTTGAGAGTAAGTTTTCTCCAGGGTCATGTTATATTGCCGGTAGATATGTTACAATATACTTACAATCAGATGGCCTGACCGTACGGTTTCTTGCATGCCGAGGACCGTTTTTTTATTTGCGGCAGGTTCTGCGACATGTTTTTGAAAGAAGGAAAGTAAAGTGGAAGCAGCTGTCAATCAGCATTTTAAGCCGCGGCTGGCGATGTTTGCCGTGGGGATATTTTTAATGACTTTGGGTATCGCCTTATCCTGTAAGGCTGATTTGGGTACGTCGCCGATCTCCAGCGTGCCGTGGGTCCTGAGTATGTTTACTTCATGGAGCCTCGGCGGTATCACGATCGCGATGAATCTGGTGATGATCCTGCTGCAGCCGCTTATTTTAAGGGCTGTGTATCTCCGGGAGATCGCGGGCCAGCTGGCAACGACGCTGGCCTTTGGCTACAGCATCGATTTTTCTATGGGTCTGCTGGACTGGTTCGTGCCTGCCAGTGCCTTGGAACAATGGCTGGCCTGCCTGCTGAGCATCATCGTTTTGGCTTTAGGTGTTTTTCTGGAGGTGCGCGCTAAAATATTTCTGGTAGCGGGCGAAGGCGTGGTCAGTGTGCTGGCTTTTGTCACGCAGAAAAAGTTCAGTTTCATCAAAAACTGTTTCGATATTACGCTGGTCACGATCGCCATTATTATTTCCTGGAACCAATTCGGTATTTTAAAGGGCGTCGGTGCCGGCACGGTAGTAGCTGCTGTTTTAGTGGGCCGCTGTGTGCATCTTTATGAAAACAGGCTGCGTTTTTTCGACCGCTGGAAAGTAGAAGCGTAGCCGGCGGTGCGGCACTATTGGCAGCGAAGAAGTTTATTTTTCCGCCGGAGGGAAATAGTGGCAGGTTTGTAAAAAATATTTTAGGTACTTGCCAAAGAGGACGGAACGTAGTACAATGTGGTTAGCGAAAGCTAACCTAAACGTATTTAAATTTCTAACGGCATAGAGCACCGCCGACAGCAGCGGTGCAGCGTCAACGAAAGCAGGTGTAAAAAATGGCAGATTATATTATTGGCGGTATTTTGGCAGTGCTGGCGCTTTTGGCATTGCGCAGCGTCTTCAAAAAAACAGCTTCCGGCGGTTGCAGTGGCTGCAGCGGCTGTAGTGGCTGCGCTTCCGGCTGTCACGGGCACGACCGGGAGACTGTTCCCAAATGAGCGTGAGCAGCGGCGTTGAAGCAAGTGCAGATTATTGACAAATCATTTTAAAAAGCATATAATTTGACCATAAGGTCATTGGATTTTGTACCAGCCGCAGGCGCACGCAGAAGTACGTGTCCTGCGTTTTTTTGTGAAGGTGGGTTCATTTATGTATCATATCGACCGGGGCGCGTGGGCCGAGATCAATCTTGACGCCGTGGCGCATAATGTGCAGATCGCCAAAAGCAATCTCGATCCTCAGACGAAGCTGTGTGCTGTTGTCAAGGCTGACGCGTATGGTCATGGCGCGGTCGCTGTAGCCCGCGAAGCCGAAAAGAACGGCGCCGATTTTTTAGCGGTCGCCCTTTTGCAGGAAGGTCTGGAGCTGCGTGAAGCAGGGATCAGGCTGCCGATCTTAGTGCTTGGTTCTTTGCAGCCGGGCGCAGCCAATGTTGTTGTTCAATTTGATATCAGTCATGCTGTTTTTGATGAAGAGCGTTTATACGCCCTGAACGAAGCAGCTGTGAAATTGCATAAAAAAGCCAAGATCCATATCGCTATTGATACAGGTATGCACCGTATCGGCGTGCACGTGCGCGAGGCGGGCGAATTTGCGGCTAAGGCCGCAGCGCTGCCGGGCATCGAGATCGAAGGCGTCTTCTCGCATTTTGCGACGGCCGACGCTGATGATAAAGCCTATGCGGCCCATCAGTTCGAGCGTTTCCAGGAAGCGCTGGCGCTGATCAAAGCGCAGGGCATCGAGGTGCCGTTGGCCCATATCGCCAACAGCGCCGCTTTGACGGAGCTGCGCGAATATCAGATGGATATGGTGCGTCAGGGCATTACCTTATATGGTCTGCACCCTGCGCATATGGGTGATTGTTACAAAGATTTTGAGCCTGTGATGACGGTCAAATCGACGGTGAGCTTTGTTAAGACCTTGCCGGCCGGAGCGACTATCGGTTACGGGCGTACCTATACCCTGAGCCGTCCCAGCGTTATTGCCACGGTGCCGGTCGGTTATGCCGACGGCGTCAACAGACGTCTTTCCAACGTGGGTTATATGCTGGTCAATGGCGGTAAGGCTCCTATCGTGGGCCGTGTGTGCATGGATCAGGTGATGCTGGACGTTACCGACCTGCCGCCGGTCAAAGTAGGCGACGAGGTCACGGTTTTTGGCGGCAGGCAGCTGCCGATGGAGCTGGTGGCCGAGTGGGCCGGTACGATCTGCTACGAGCTGGTCTGCAGCGTCAGTCCGCGGATGCCGCGCCGTTATGTGCGCAACGAAAAGTGAGTCTTTTTTAAAACGCTTTCCCTTATTTATGGCTGCTTTTGGCTTCGGCCGGGCAGCCCTTTTTTATTTGCGGCAGCTGTTAAACTGCGTCGACGTTATTTTACCGGGGACGCGGCGGCTGTGATATGCTACAATAATAGTACAGAAATCAGTAAGGAGTGTGACTTGACTATGAACGAACAGGAATGGCTGGCGTGTGTGAACCATGTGGCCGGCGGCGAATATCCCATTCCCCGCGGTATGATCAGCAACTATAACGACTGGCGCTGCCGCTCGACGGTGGGCCGCGCTTTATATTGGATGGATGAAGTGGAAGCGGCGATGCGGGTGCTGGCAACAGTGCTGGACGTGGAGCCTGATATGGAGGATGCCCCGGAAATGGGGCTCAGCGAGGCCGAGCATAAAGTGCTGTGCCTGCGCGACGTGGCCGAGATCGTCTGGAAGCTGGCCCATAACGAGGACGCCGCCTTAAATTATCTGGGGCAGGCTTATGAATTGAGCAGGGCTTACAAGCATCCTTTCCGCAGTGCCTCCCGCGGCGAGATGTTTTACCGCCGGCTGGCGATCCTGCGCGAGGTCGGCAAGGAAGAACAGGCCGTGCAGGAAGCGGCGGTGATGCTGGATATGGAAGCGGAGAGCGGCGGGATCAACCCCTACCGTTATTTTGCGTATAAGTTTTTAGCCGAGCATGAGCATAATAACGGCGATGATGCCAAGGCCTCGCAGCTGTTTGCCGAAGCCTTCAAATATTATCCTGTCAGCGCGGCCGGTGAGCGTGACCTGGCTAAAGCCGCGGCGGCCGTAGACCCGGCGGAACGCTACAAAGCCTATGCTTTCTGCAGCACGATCCAGTACAAGCCCTGGGAAGAATTGCCGCCTGCGATTATCAGGCGTGATCTGTAAAGGGGGCGCAATATGAAAAAAGTAGTGTTATTGAGCGGCGGTATCGACAGCACCACCTGTCTGGCACAGGCCGTCAGCGAATGCGGCGCGGAAAATGTTACGGCGCTGTGCGTTTTTTACGGACAGAAGCACAGCCGGGAAATAGCGGCGGCCCGCAAGGTTGCCGCTTATTACGGCGTGCGTTTGCTGGAGCAGGATATTGCCGGCATCATGTCCTATAGTAACTGCTCGCTGCTGGCCAGCAGCAGTGAAGCGATCGAACACAAAAGCTACGCCGAGCAGCTGGCTGAGCATGGCGAAGGTACGGTAGCGACCTATGTGCCGTTCCGCAACGGGCTCCTGATCAGTGCGGCGGCAGCGATCGCTATTTCGCTGGAAGCAGGCGCTATCTGCTATGGCGCTCATGCCGACGATGCGGCCGGGCGGGCATATCCCGATTGTACACCGGAGTTTTATGCGGCCATGGATACGGCGATCTACGAAGGCAGCGGCAAGCTGTGTCATCTGGAAGCGCCGCTGCTGCACAAAAACAAAGCGCAGGTGGTGGAGTTGGGCCTGAAACTGGGCGCGCCCTACCAGTATACCTGGTCGTGCTACGAAGGCGGCGACAGACCCTGCGGCGCGTGCGGTACCTGCATCGACCGGGCCAACGCCTTTAAGGCCAACGGCGTGGCAGACCCGGCGTTATAAGTTGACTGTAAACAATAAAAAACCGTTTGACTTTGCTGTCTTAGCCTGGGGCTTTACGGCAGAGTCGAACGGTTTTTCTTTTTACAGGCTGGCTAAAGTCAGGGCTTTACTCCCTGCACAAAATAATAATTTTCAGTATCTTCCTGATACAGTACCTGCAGGCCAACGTCGGTCAGCCTTTGGGCGACAACGGCCGCCGGCGGCAGGTTATCGTCCTGTACCTGGGCGCAGGCGCCGTGGATAGCGTTGACGGCGCTGCGGGGAATGTCGTGCATGATCGTCAGCTTGCCGCCGGGGACCAGCAGACGAGCGGCCTTGCTGAGAAAAACAGCGGAGTCTTTGACATGGGGATAAAAATTCAGGCAGGTGATCTGCTCAAAAGATGCTGCCGGCAGTGCCAGTTCCAGAATATCGCCGTGCAGATAGGTGATATTGGTCAATTTGGCGTGGTTGCGGGCCGCCAGTTCCAGCATGGCTTCGGCGAAGTCTACGGCGATGACGTACGCTGCCTGGGGCGCCAGATACGGCAGCAGCACGCCGGTACCGCTGCCCAGGTCCAGCACTCTGTCCCGGGGCTTCAGCTCCAGCTTGGCCATCAGCTGCTGCAGCAGCTGCGGCTGACGTTCACGGGTGCTGTCCCAGGTCGGGGCCAGCTTATTAAAAAATTCTGCGTCTGTCATGGTAGTCATCTTGCACCTCTAAAATTTATAAGTCAGCGCGGCGCTGAACAGGCGGCCAGACATGGGAAAACCGTATTGCTCCACATATTTTTTGTCCAGCAGGTTATCGACGAACAGCGACAGTTCGGCGTTTTTGTTCAGGACGCGGGTCACCGACAGATTGTGGACGGTGTAGCCGCCGATGTTATAGACTGCGCCGCCGGTTTCTACCGGGGATTCTTTCTGGCTGCTGACGTAGGTGATGTCATAACGGAGCTTCCAGAGGTCGCTGTCATAGAGATAGGCCAGGCCCAGCTTGTGGCGCGGGCTGTAGTCCAGCTCGTCGGTCAGGCCGTTGTTGATGTCGCCGCCGGCAACGCCGTTCTTGCGGGTGTGCTGGTTAGTATAATTCACCAGCAGGCTATTGTGCTGATCGAATTTCACTTCATTGGTCATCTCGGCGCCCCAGATCTTGACATTGTCGATATTATAGGCCCTAAACGGCGCATAATGACGGAAGTTGATGTAATCGTTGATGTCCTGATAAAACAGGCTGATCCTGCTGCTGTAGCGGTCGTCAAATCTGTGCTTGTGGCCCAGTTCGTAGCTGAGGCCATGCTCCGGTTTCAGGGAGTCGGTAAACTTTTTCTGGCTCCACCAGTAGTATTCAGGCATGGAGGGGGCGCGCCAGATGCGGTTGACAGACAGACTGGAAGTATTTTTGTCGTCGCTGGTCAGCTGCAGGCTGAATTTAGGCGACAGGCTGCTTTCGGAAACTTCGGGAATGTCGCCAGCCCGCTCATCGTCTTTGCCGGCCTTGTAATGGTCGTAACGCAGACCCAGATAGGTACGCCAGCGACCGTCCAGCTGCCAGTTATCTTCCAGATAAACGGCGGCGTTATCGATCTTCTGTGAAGGGTACAGGGAGCCTGCGCCATTAGGTTTAACGTTATAATGGCCGTAGCCGTAACGCATCCGCTGATACTGTGCACCATAGCCCAGGGTATGCTTGCTGCTGACGGCGCTTTGGCCGCTGATTGCAAAATAATCGGTTTTGTCGCTGGGGATAACACGGTCCAACTGCACCTGGCCGCTGTGGTCTTTCAGCACTTCGTGGCGTTCTTCGTTATTGCGGTAATAGTCGAACTGCAGAAACCCGTTGCTGAAGGTATGCGTATAATTAAGGTCGTAGTGGTCGGTATCTTTGGACCAGTAGGAACCGCGGCCATAATTGCCGGCCTTGCCGATTTCACCGGGCTGGGGCTGGATCAGGCCGTCGCCGATAGTTTCGGGATAGCCGGGGTCATAATAGGGGTCGCCCTTCTGGTTGAGCAGGATATAACCGCGCTCCAGCTTGTTTTTGCTGTAGCCCAGACGCAGGGCATCGGCGTCGCTGAACTTATAGCCCAGCTTGATATTGTACTGCTTATTGTCAAAATCATTGTTCAGCAGGTAACCGTCGCTGCTGCTTTTGGCACCGCTGAGAAAGGCGTTGAGCTTGCCGGCGTTGAAGCCGTAATTCAGACGGTATTCGGCGCGGCCCTCTTCACCGGTCAAAACAGTGGCCGAGCCGCCTGAGGCAGTTTTTTTGGTGATGATATTGATCGTACCGGCAATATCGCCGCTGCTGGCCAGCTTGCCGCCCTTGGTGATCTGGATCTTCTCGATATTTTCGAGCGGGATACTGTTCCAGTCGATAAAGTTGCCGCCCATAACGCCGGACATCTTGATCGGCTGCCCGTCGATAAGGACGTTGTAACGGTTGGCGTCCAGACCACGGATCTTGACGGTATCGTTCTGGTTATCGCCGTAAACACCGCGCCGGCGCACGTCGATACCGGCGCTGTAGCGCAGCAGGTCGGGGATACTGGCATAACGTCCGGGACTGACGTATTTGCTGTCGATATTTTCCGAAGTGGTGATGTCAGCGTCAGGCTTCGTGGCCGTAACGATGATCTCCTCCATCTGGTAAGACGGGGTAGCAGCCCAGACCGGGACTGCTGCCAGACACAAGGCCAGCGTGAGTTTAGAAATTTTATGCATAGCGATCTTCCTCTTCCACATCAAATATTTACTCTTTTCAGGATCAGCGGTATCAGGATCAGTTGAATGACGATACCGGGCAGACCGGTGATCAGGCCTGCGGCGGCATAACTCCAGGCCGGCAGGTGGATGCCCAGCGCTGAGGCGCACAGCGCCAGCACGAGCAATGAGGCCAGGCGTCCGGCCAGCATCGCTGCGGGCAAAGCCAGCCATAAGGGCCAGCGGCGGCGCTGATACAGATAACCGCCGCACCAGCCGTAGACGCCCAGCTCTGCCAGCATCAGCGGCAGTACCGGCAGCAGCGGCGGCATACCCGTCAGCAGGCTGCTCAGAGCCGGCGTCAGCAAGCCGACAGTCAGGCCGCAGTAAGGTCCGAGGCAGAAGCCGGCTAACAGAACGGGGATATGCATGGGCAGAAAAATACTGCCTGCCGCGCCTAAAGTATGCAGCAGTAAAGGTAAGATCAGTCCTGCCGCGATCAGCAGCGCGCTGCGGGTTAGATTGACACTGGGCATAGCCTGCCTCCTTGCTTGGGTGATGACTGCCGCTTTTGGTACAGGCAGCAGCAAAAATAAAAAACCACAGGCAGCATCTTCATGATGCCGCTGTGGTCAGAGTTTATTCCAGACAGATACCGGGCAGGATTTCATATCCCGCCTGCATAAGTAAACATTTCGATGTCTACCTTTAATATTTTAGCATGATTATCGTGATTGTCAATGCAAAGCCAGCGTATTATAGCACCTTTTCATAACAGTAAAACGAGCGCTCCATTTTGCGGAACTGGATCTCGCCGCAGAAGTGATAACCCTGCTTTAAAAATAACTGCTGGGCTTTGTCGTTCAGGGCGTAGGTATCGGTCTTTAAATAGCGCAGTCCCAGCCTGTGCGCCAGTGTTTCCGCCTGCCGCAGTAATTCCGAACCGGTACCGCGGCCGCGCAGATCAGGGTCGACTGCCATACGGTGCAGCACCAGGGCCGACTCCTTTAAGCTCCAGTCAGCATCGGCATAAACAGCCGGCTCGGTCTGATTGATACAGATCAGGCCGCAGAGCAGACCGTCCGTTAGAGAAACAAAAAGGTCGCCCTGGGCGATGTCGGCGGCGAAATCCCGCTCCGTAGGATAGACCGCGTCCCACTGGTAATTACCGTAAGCGTGCATTTCTGCCACCGTAGCCTGTACGATCTCCATAATACGCGGTAGATCCTGCATTGTTGCTGCTCTTAACATCCTCCCACCTCACATTTTGCTTTCCCGCCAGTGTGTCTGCACATTGGCGCACATTTTTTGTACCAGTCTGGCAACAGTCTTTTGCTCTGCCGGTGTAAAATTTTGCAGGCAGATGGCCAGACTGGCATTTTCTTCGGCGATGATCTGCTTGTATACCGCCCGGGCCTTTGCCGTAGGCACAAGCTGCCACTGACGCTGGTCAGTGCTGCTGCGCTGCCTGCTGATATAACCGGCGGCAGTCAGTTTTTGCACAGCCTTAGCGGTGGTCGATTTATCTACCTTCAATAAAAGCGACAAATCGTTTTGATTGATACCGGCGTTTTCGCAGATCCGGGTCAGGAAAATAAACTGTCCCCGCTGCAGCGCCAGCTCCTTAAAATGCAGATCGTGCAGATAATGGATCGTGCGCGCCAGCGTGCCAATATCGCGCAGCAGCTCGTTATGTAATTTCGTCATCGCTTTCACCACCAGTATTAGTTGAACTTTCAACTAATACTATGCCATAAAAGCCGCAAAAATGCAAGCAGCTATTGTTGGCAAAGCGGTTTAATTATTGGATTAAAACTTTCTCCACGTTAAAAAGCAAAAGCTGGTAAAATATTGTTATTAATGTTGGAAAATTTTGTTAATTGTGAGGTGTCTGTTGTGTTTTCAAAGAAACATTTTACGATAATGGGTCTGGTCTGCGCTATGGCAGTTCCGGCTGCCAACGCCGGCGCCGAAGGCTTCGCTATCAACGAATGGTCGGCGGAAGGCGTAGCTATGGGCGGGGCGCGCATGTTTGCCGAGAATGATGCCGCCAATATCGCCTATAACCCGGCGTCGATCACTAAAGTGCGGGGCGAGGCTTTTAAACAGAGCGCGGTCTATATCAGTCCGCACGGAAAATATAAAGCCTATGATGAAAATGGTGCGATTATTGAAGAAGGTAAAAATGTTGTGCATGCCGGTTGGGCTCCGGGCAATTATTACGTTAAGCAGCTCAATGACAGGGAATGGTTCGGCATTGGTCTGTACAGCCGTTTCGGCATGATCTCCGAATTTGAGCGCGACTCCGTCGTGTCCTCGAATGCTTTTTTCTCGCGTTTGAACGGTGCCAGCCTGACGCCGACCTATGCCCGTAAATTCGATAAAAAATGGAGCGCGGCCGTAGGCGCAGAGATCAATTATGTGGGACTGGAGCTGCAGAAAAATGTTTTTGCCCCGCTTGGGACAGTTGCAACGCAAACTAAAGGTGAAAGCTGGGCTTTGGGCTGGAATGCCGCCGCCAATTATGCTTTTGACGCTAAAAATGAGCTCGGCATAGTTTATCGCAGTAAAGTGACCCATACCATGGATGCTGATTTTAGGGGCTATGGTACATATAAAGGTGATTTTTTTACTCAGGCACATGGCAAAGTAACTTTGCCGGACAGCTGGGCGATCGGTTACAATCATAAATTTGATGACCGTACCCGGGTGGAACTGAACGGTACCTATACCAAATGGAGCAGCTATGACGCGTTGAATATTACTTTTGATGAGCCTATGCCGGTTGTTCCGGGTATAAATGTACCTGGTAGTTACAGTTCTAAAAACTGGAGCAACGGCTGGCGTTATGCTATCGGCGCCGAGCATAAGCTGAGCGATAAATATACCATCATGGGCGGCTATGCCTATGACGAATCGTCGATCCCTTTTGACGGCGCTGACTTCATCGTGCCGACCGGCGCCCGCCGTACTTATAGCCTGGGCTTCCAATACCACGATAAAAAGCAGACGCTGGCGCTGACCCTGGGCCTGATCGACATCGACGGCCTGCGCATCAAAGGCCACGAAACAGACGCTTACAGCGAAGCCAGTACCCACGATAATTATGCCAAGGTTTTCGGCATCAGCTATCAGCGTAATTTTTAAATAAAAGAGAACTTTGTTCAAAACCTCTGCTCCGGCAGAGGTTTTGCTTTGAGGACGGGACGCTGCGGCAGAAAAAGCTGGAAATTTGTTGAGGCGTTAATTGACATAAAATTTTTGTGTTTGTATAATCAAAGCAGGAAGGGTGGTATAAATGGTAAAACGTGTACTGCTGTTGCTTATGGCGCTGCTTTGGCTCTGTAATGCTGGTTTGGCAGGCGAACAGGACGTGGTAGATTCTTTTAAGAGCCATGTACAGAAGATCATGCAGCCTGTCCTTGCAACCTACAAAGAAAATACTACGCATATCCGCTATTTTGATCCGGCCAGGCATGGCCTGCCGGGTGCAGGACACTGGTCTAAGGTGCGTTATCTGGAACCGGTTTATTCTTTAGACGTTAAGCAGAACGATTCTGTCATGTATCCGTATACAGGTATCCTTGAGATCGAGCGCTATACAGAAATATTTACAGGTGAGTATCCCACTAAAGAAGCGGCGGCTAAGGCAGAGAAGTCTTACCCCTCCAATGCGATGCAGCACTGGCGCTTTTATTATGGCTATCAGAATGGTACATGGGAGAAAACAAAAGTAGAATTTTATTGGGATACTGAAAAAAGATTTATGCAGGATAAAACAACGATCACCGAATATGATATGTTTGCGAATCGTTAGGCTAAAAGTATTTGTTTGATCTTTATAGCTGTCGAAGTTAATAAGAAGAGCTTAGGTATAATATTCAGGAATCAAAAAGACGCTCTTGCGAGCGTCTTTTTTTATTGGCAGCCAGCGCTGCAGAAAATTTTATAAGTGCGAACATTAATGCGAACAAGAAAACGGTGAAAAAATTTTATAAAAAATACTGTACTGAAAAAAGCCTGAAAATGTTGTCAACTAAGTAAAAACAGCATTATAAACAGGTTTTTGCAGCATGAAAGCCTGCTTGCTGATATTAAATTGCCAGTTGACAACGCTAAATATGAAGGAGTATAATTATAACATAAAACGAACAGAAGTTTGCAGAATAACTGGCGGTTGCTTTATTCAAGACATAAAGTACAAGACATGTTAACCGGCAGAAACAAAGGAAGGGAAGCTCTGATGTATATTGTAGAATTTATTTTTTTCGGTGGTGCACGGCTCTTTCAGGAAACCTTTACAAGCCTTAGTGAAGTGGAAAAGTTTTTGAGAGAATTTGACGAGCTTGAGCAAAAACTTATTTACATCAATATCATCAGGAAAAGTGCGTTATGAAAAAAGAAGTTTATACAAAAGACTATTTATTGAAGCGGAACAATGCTGCCAGCGAAGAGGCTTATTTTTTATGCCTTTTTGCTTCTGAAAATTCTATTTTATTCTAAAAAACAGAGGTGGGAAGATGGAGGAACAGGAAAAACGCGTCGAAGTGCATGCGTATTTTGTCAGGTTTAAGAGTGAATGTTATTATGCTTTGATTGTTGGAAAAAAGAGTGAAGCACAGCAGTGGTTTGCCAAGTATGCCGATGCGGTGACTTTTCTCAACACCCAGAAAATGCTGGAACGGAATGTCCGCAATGCCAGAGGCAACAGGCTGATAGGCAGCGAGACAATGATCATAGATCTGCAATTTTGCTGTTATTATGCGGCGACGGCTAAACAAAGGGGGAATTAAGATGGCCAGATACACGATAGAAGATATTATCTGCGCGGTGCAGGCAGGAGAAATGACAGAACAGCAGGCTGCCGGCGATCTGAACAGATTGGGCAAATATCAGGAAAGCTCGCAGAGCAGTAAGGAAACAAAATTAAAAATGAAATTAGCCTTCATCAATTTGGGGATCGCTTCTAATAAAAATAATCCCGAAGCGGTTTTACTGGAACGGGAACGGTTAGCAGAATTACTTGATCTGTGGCAGAAAATGGAAACCGCGCTGACGGCAAGGCAGCTGGAAATTTTGCAGGCCTATCTGCGCAGCGGCAAAAATACTATGGCGGCTGCCCGCAGTCTGGGCATCAGCCAGCCGGTGATTTTTAAAACTATCAAAAGCGTACGGCAGAAACTGGAAAATAGATTCGGCAGCAGACTGAATAATTTTAAAGAGATCCTGCTGCTGCCGCAAGCTGTACAGGAAGCGCAGAAAGCTCTGGGTGTGGGACAGCCCTTTGAACAGGAAATGAAGCTGGCGGTCGGCAGTTCGTGGCAGACACGTTTTGGCCGTAAGGTTTTTAAGACTAAAACCATGTGTCATATGCCAGAATATCTGCAGCATACCAACTCCAATTCAGTCTGTACCCTTTGCGATAAAAAATGTACCCGCCGCGAGATGCGTACCGAAACACCGCTGCTGCAGCCGTGGAAACAAGACAGGCTTGAACAGATCATTGCCGCTAACAGGGTGGGCTGAACAGGAAGCAGCAGCTTCAAAAATATTTTGTAAAACAGGGTATAAAAAATGCTCAAAGTTCATATATAAGTGAAGGGTTGAATAACAATTGGACCTGTTTGCGCAAACACAGGCTTAATGTGAATTTTGGTAAGAACAAAAGCTTAGAATTTCTGATAAAGGCCTTCGCGGTCAGCTTGCCTGGATTGGGTGGGACAGCATGCTGCATACAACTGACCGCAGTCAGCCGGGAACCGGGACGTAAATTTTCGCCGCGGCCCGGCGCTGATATTTATCGATCAACATGAGTAAAAATAGATATGTAATATTGATGCAGGTTTACTGTGATCTAAAATTTACAGCCGGCGTGCTGTAAAAGCTTGAAGGAGGTGCTTGATGCGCAATAGTTTTGATTTGCTGAACGATATTTTTAACTGGTGCGTCGCCGATGAAGAAATGATGAGAATGCTGGGTGTTATGGATAACACGAATACTGACGTATTGAAGGATAAGTTAAGGCTTGAATGTCAGGCGGACGAAGCGGTAACCGCCGCAGCTGTGCCCTTTATCGCTTTCTATTTTACACGCGCTGAAAAGCTGGAACATAACTGGCTGGTCAACAAAGGCGAGCTTTATGTAGATTTCTATGCCGATGCTCTGCTGAATGCAGGCCTGCTGGCCAAACGGTTCCGGCAGGTTTTAGGAGAGCATGACGAGATCCTGCTCAGCGAAGAAGGTCAGCAGAGCATTGGTGCTGACGGTGTTTACAAATATAGATTGATTTATAGCCCGTTGATCGACGGAAAATAAAAATTAAGGATGGTGTTTATTAATGGCAAAAATTGATACAAAAAATTTAGTACTGCACGGTGTCGGCGAAGCGTTCCTGCTTTCCGGCGACGGCAAGGTCTCCGCAAAGCTGGGCTCTTTGCAGGATATGACGATCGAAGTAACCGCAACTATGGAAGACGTGTTTGGCGGTGACGGCCTGTTCCCGATTTATAACTATATCAAAGAAAAATCTGCCAGCTTCAAATTCAAAAATGCCTGCTTCGATCTGAACGTCGTTGCGGCTTCCCAGGGTGAAGCTGTTGCCGAAGGCGCATTTGCTTTTGGCAGCGAAGACATTACTGTCAAAGCCAGCGACAATAAACTGCTGGTAACTACCGGCGTGGAAGTGGAATCTGTGATCGCTGTTGTTGACGGCGTTGGCCTGACCCGCGTTGAAGGTTCTCCGACCGGTACTAAAACCTTTGCAGTGACCAGCGGCGGCGTGCTTGATTTCAGTTCTGATATTACTGCCGGTACGCAGGTACATGTCGATTACGTCTATACAGTAACGGACGGTTCTACCGTTGACGTCAAAACTACTTCCGTACCCGGGTACGTGGAACTGCGTCATACCAGCCAGCCGACCGAGCTGCCTAACGGCCGTAAAGCCGTGCTGACTACCCGTGTTTATAAAGCACGCTGTGAAGGCGGCCTGACCCTCAGTTATGCCCGCGGTGAAGCGACAGCTTCCGAGCTGAACTTCAAATCTGTTGATCCGCTGCGTGCTGATAAAAAATTCGTATCTTACTCTGTAAGCTACGTCGACTAAAATATTTGCCAAAGGGAGTGCCGTCAAAGCACTTCCTTTATTTTTTTATGAAAGAGGATTACCATGACAGAAATCAAAGACCCTTTTACAGCCTATGAAGATGTGGAATGCCGCGACGGCGTTACCCGCAGGATCTATCCTGCCAGACTTAAGCATAAAGACCAAATCAGGAAACTTACGCCGCTGTTCAACGATTTTGCTATTATCGACAATATATTCAGCCTTGACACTGAGGGCGAAAACAGTGGCTTAGACTATACAGATACCGCCTGGAACGCCATGCTGGAGATTTTAGTGCTGGCGTTTGATGAAAGATACAGTAAGGAAGAAATCGAAGGCTTTTTGGATCTGGCGCTGGCGCGGCAGGTCTTTACAGTTTTTTATGATATTTCCAGTTTAAAAAAAAAGAAACTGACGTCGATACCGGCGTAACAGAATGGAATCAGCTGTATGCCTCCATTATTCAAAATACATCGATGACGATGCGCGACGTGATGGAGCTGTCGATACCGCAGCTGGAATACGTTTTGGCGGGCTGCAGGAAGAATAGCGAAGAAATTCAGGGCAAAGATACTTCTACCTATTCCGATGCCGACGCCATTCAGTATTTGCTTGATTCCGGTCAGATCGACTAAAAGGAGGTGCGTGAATGAGTACAAATAATTTAAATACTGGCGGCCGTTTTAAACTGGAGCTGCTGCAGGATTGTGCAGGCACTCTGAGTTCTGTAGACGCTTTAAAAAGCAGGCTCGATTACAGTGCGGCCAGCACGTCTAAAAAACGCCAGGCGCTGCAGGCTGCCCAGCGGCAGAATTTACAGGGGCCGACAGCAGCGGCGACATTTTTCAACTATCAAAAAGCTCTGGCTACTGCTGAAAGGCAGGCCGCTGCTTTATACCGTGCGCTGCAGAAAAACACTGGTGATAAGAAAGAAACTTTGCTGGCCAGCCTAAGGCAGACTGTAGATAGCTATCAAAAGCTGCATCAGGAAGCAGAAGATCTGCAGGCCGCCTTTGGTGTTACACAGGCAGCCGGCAGCGTAGATTTTAATGATATTGATTATTTTATCGCCAAACTGCGCTGCGGCGCAGCAGCAGCCGGGCAGCAGGAATTATTCAAGCTGCTGTTTGACGATCTGGCAGCTAAGATGCAGGCGCTGTCAGAGCTTGACATCGGCAGCAGTAAACAAATGCAGCCGGCAGCCAGTAGTGATAACGGTGCAATGTATCTGCTGGCGGCAGATTTTCTTGATGTTATGTCGGCCTATGAAAAAGACCTGCAGGAAACCTTTACCGTTGCCGATAAATGGCGTCAGCTCTATCAGGACGAAGAAATAGTCAAAACACTGGTGCGGGCAACGCTGAAATTAGCCAATATTGGCACAATGCAGCCGACTGCCGCAGCAGATGCTTTAAGCTCTGTGCTGCGGCAATATGCAGTAGAACTGTCGTCAGTCTATGAGGCGGAACTGGCGGCTGACGAAGTTATCGACAGCTGGGGTAAAATGAACGCGGAGTATGGCTTTACTATGGTACAGCTGGCGCAGGCCAATGACGAGGCAGCCGGAGCTGCTTACCGTGCCGGCGTAGATTTTTCTTATCTGCAGGCGCTGGTGGCAGGTTTGCTGCACAGTTCCATGCTAAACGGCGCAGCAGCCGGACGTTATCTGCGGGGAGTGCTGCTGTGGCTGGGGACACCTGCTGCAGTCAAGCAGCTGCAGGAGCTGGGAGTGGATTGTTATAGCTATGATGGACAGGGGAAAAAGCAAGTGCGCCGCTTGCAGGACGTTATTTTGGAAGCAGTGCAGCATCAGCAGCATTACTCGCAAAATATTGAAGTCGTGCTGGTCGATTGCGCTAACGGACATTTTAGGGCAGACGCTTTAGGCGTATTGTTCGGCGCAGCAGCAGAACTGCAGCAAAAATTGCAAACAGTAAGCAGTGCTAAAGGCTGGTCAAAAGCACAGTATCAGCAAAACGGCCATAAAAAAGCCCTGGCGTTACTTGCGTTGCAGCAGCAGGCAGACAGTTTGCTGCAAAAATTGCAGGCTGGTAATACAGAAGCCGAACAGGCATTGACACTGGTGCTGACTGAATTGTCGAACGGATTGAAGAATTTACAGCCGGATTTTATGGCGGCTTTTCAAGGCAGTGCAGAACTGCTTTTGTTGTTCCAGACGATCCTGACGCTTGCTGAAGCAACGCTTGCCGGCGAGCAGGAGGGTATCAGCGCTATTTTAGGACGGCGCGCTGCGCAGACAGGGAAAGCGAGGGGATCAGTATGGCGATACCGGTAATAGCAGGGCTGGTAAGTTTTGTCGAATATGCCAATACGGCAGTAACCGCTGCACAACTTTTAAATAATGCCTATGATTCTTTTCTTGAAAAACAGGTCAAAAGTGTAGCTGTTGCACAGCAGGAAAAGGATGCTATTGAAAGTCAGATAACTGCGGTTCAAAATTTGCAGGCGCAGCTTGACACTTACACTGCACGGGCTAATGATGAGAACTTAGCTGATGCAGAACGTGTTGCTGCCAAGGAAAAAATTATCGAAACCCGCAACAAGTTAATAGAAATACTTGGCGATGAAGCTGGGGCACATTTAAGAGCATCAGAATGGACTCAGCAGGCTGTTGAAAGTGAAATAAGTGCTTATCAATCATTGGGAGAAGTTAAGAATAACCAGCTGATTGCTAGTCTGGAAGCTGAAAATGAGATAACGGAAATGGTTATCAAAAGCACAGAAAATCGATTGGCTGCATATGATATAGAATTAGATAGAATATGGGCAATTGTAGAAGCCAATAAATTAATAGCTGAAAGTGCTGATGCCAGTACTATAGCTGGGCAGGCTAAAATAAAAGATTATCAAAGTATGCGCGATCGATATTTTAGTTTGTCAGAGGAAAGAGATGCCGCAAATAATGAACTGGCCACTCTCAAAGCTAAATATGAATATAATGCGAATGCTGCTGCAGTAACTAGAGCCGGTCGGTTTAAATCAGGCGGTAGTTCTAATACTTCTTTGCCGGGTCGCTCCAGTTTTAGTTATGGCAGTATCGATAATGGATATGCAGAAAAAGAACAGGATCAGGAATACCAAAAGAAGAAAAATGGTCTTTATTACGACGCAAAAATAGAATTGGAAGAATATAAGCTTGCTTTGCAGCAATTGCGATATTCCGAGCAGCAGGAAGGTATAACTGTAAAAACTTCTATTGCTAAAGCCGATTTGTTTAAGAAACGTGTAGATGATTTAAATAAATATAAAATGAATTTGGAAAATCTGAAAAAGGAAATGCTTTTAGACTTTGATCAAAGGATAATTTCAGACAATACATTGTCAGCTCAGATTGGCTATAGAACAGACCTGAGTGAACAGGAAAAACTGAAAATAATGGAGGTCAACAAAGAAGTTCTGCAGCAAAATAAAACTTTTGCTGCAATCAGCAAGAATATTTCGGAAGTCAATACTAAAATCAAAGACACTGAAAATAGTCTTATTTCGGCTAACAATGAATTGAAAAATACGCAAAAATCTACCAATCCAGATGTTATGCTAAAAGAAAAAATGGCAGAGATCAATAATCAATACGAAATCGCTAAATCTAAAACAGAAGGTTATAACGACCCTTATGCTAAATTAGAAGTTCAGCGTGCTTTGATCCAAAAGCTGCAAGATGAAATCAATGCTCGGGCAGTTAGATTAGATCAAGCTAAGTCTGATTTGAGTCAGTATGATAGTGATACTGATAATATAGGTTATCAGCAGACATTAGCATTAATAAGCAATTTGGAAAGAGAGCAAATGGAATCTTATGCCAGGTTACGGCAGGCTAAATTAGATAATACCCAGGATTTACGGCAGGGTTTATTCGATATTACTAATCAATTGCTGTTTGAAGGTGCCAGCTGGAAGGACATTTGGAAAAACTTGTGGCGCCAATTGGCTAAAGAAGCGATCGCTTCATTGTTTAAAGTACAAGTACAGGTAAGCTTGCTTGGTTTGCTTATGCGGATGTTTGGACTTGGTGAGAGTAGTGGCGGTAATAAAACTAAAAATAGAGCTGGATTAATTGGCATTATAAATAAATATGGGACAGATAATTATACAGGAAGTTTTCCATTGCCTGAGACAGAACATACTGGCGGCAATATTTCTGCTTTCCCAAGAATGCATAGCGGCGGTGACGTTATGGCAGGACGCATCGGCGTCGTGCCGGCATTAAAAGACGATGAAGTGCTGCGTACGCTGCAGGTGGGCGAGGAAGTCAACAGTATCCGCGACCGCCGCAGTAACGAAATACTGGCGGCCGTGGCCATGCGGGCTATGGACAACACAGCCAAAGCTCCGACACAGGTGGTCATCACGGCGCTCGATTCCCGCAGCTTTGCCGAATATCTGAATGAAAATTCGGATATTTTGCAGGCTGTACTGGCTAAAAACAACGCTATGGGACGCAGGGCTTAACGGCAGGTGCAAAATGGAAAAACAAAATCTAAAAAAATTTGTCGGCCTGCCCTATAAATTTTTAGGCGTCGCTTATGACGGCGTCGATTGTATCGGCCTGTGCCAGCTGTTTTATCAGGAACATGGTATTGCTTTAGAATGGCGTGACGGCAGACCGATCGCCAAAGACTGGTATGTGACTGAGCCATACCGGCTGGCGCGTTTTATGCACAAACATTTTACGCGCATTAAACAAGTCGATGCCATGCAGTATGGCGATATAGTTTTATACGAAATCAACGGTGAAGGCCATACTGGTGTTTACGTTGGTGAACATAAAGTACTGACGATCTTACAGCAGTTTCAAAAATCCATGATCGTCAGACTCAGGCAAAACAACCTCTTTTTTAAAAGTGGTTACAGAAAGAAGGTGACAGCTTGAAAACATTTACATTTACGCCTAAAAGCGAAGTCAAACGCAGCGTCCGCTATCTTGACAGGACTATCGAATTTGAATCAGGAGCCTTTCAGGTACAGGAAGTGGGCGTCAATCCTATCATTACCTTTCAAATGACCTTTGAAAGCATAGCTGCCGAAATGGCGGCAGTAGAAGCATTCTATTTGGAACACCGCAAATCAAAACGGTTCTATTTTAACTATAACGGCGAACAGTTCGTCTGCCAGTTTACCAGCGACTATGCGCCGACAGATACCTGGGGCTTTGATGAACGCGGCCGCATTATTGGCAAAATTTCTGTCGAGCTGACATTGAGGGTGGTCAATCTATGAAAATTCTACCCATCAGCATGGCGGAAGCCAAAGAACGCGCCAGCTCTTTTTTTATTGAACTCTATGTCCTGCATCTTAAAACAGGTATTATTCGCATCTGCAATTGTGATGAGATCATAACCTTTGGCGGCTGTGAATACTATCCTGTTCCGGTACAGCGCGGTACTATCAAATCCACAGTCGATGCCAAGATCGACAACGTGGAATTGAAAATAGCCGATACCGATAACAGCAAAATAACAGCACTGCTGGAAGGCTTTGATTTTCGCGGACGTTATGTCGAGATCTTTCGCATTCAGTATCCGGAAAGTCTGGAAGATGAAGAAATAGCTATAACTGTTTTTTACGGCTATCTTGATACGCCTGCCTATAGTAACGGTGAATTTACAGTAACAGTCAAAGCGGCATTTCCCAATAACAGGGTCCCCAACAGGATCACGCAGTATTTTTGCAATGCTGCCTTTGGCGACGAGCAGTGCGGCATGGATAAAGCCCAGCGGCAGGTTGCTGTTGAACCGCTGCTCTCATTGCCCAATAAAATTAAACTCGATGCTGCGGATATTGATGCAGGCTACTATAAAAACGGACTTATTACCATCGGTTATGAAACCAAATTGATCAAAGATAATTTTATTGATAATAATGACGGTAATCATTATGTTGTGACGCAGTATCCATTTTTAGGAGCTATTACAGATACGGCTTCCTTGCAGCGCAATTGCGATAAAACACCGGAGATGTGCGAAAAATACGACAACCGTAAGCGCTATAGCGGCTTTTTGGCAGTACCGAAAGAATTTAGGTTAAGCTGATTATTGCGCGGGCAATAAAAAAAGAGAGCCGTCAGGCTCTCTTTGCTATTCCATAGCGATGACTTGTTTCCATTCGTCGAGAATATTTTGGGGGAGTGTGAAATCAATATATTTTACATGGCTAACATATGATGTTGATATAGGAATTTGGAATTGAAGATTATCCGATTTTTCTAATTTATCAATGAATATATTGTCTACTAAAAAAGCAAGTTGTCCTCTTTGAGCTGTTCTGTATAATTGTATTGGATAACTTTGTATATCTTCTAATGAGTTATTGAACTTTATTTTTATTGGCTCAAATGGTGAATAACCGTTTTTTATTGTATATTGATTAACAAAAGAAATAAAATATTTAGATTCATTGGAATTAGAACAAGTTTTTTTGAAAATAATTTCTCTAGGAATATCTTCGACATAGTCTTTAGTGTTTATGACACTAGTTAGCATTGTAGAATTGTCAAAAGAATTTATTTCTCGTATAATTTCGGCAGAACAAATGTTACTTATAAATAAAGTTGAAAATATAAATAGGATAAATTTTTTCATGAGAAGTCAACTCCTTTTATATAATGAAAGTAGGTGAGAAGTTGGGTAAAGGCAAAAAAGTTGGAAAGATAGCTTTTGCTGTAGCTGGTTTCGCATTGGGATACTCTAATCCTGCAATGTTTGGTATAGATGCTACTGTAAAAGGAGCTGCTTTTGCAGGCGGTATGTACGGTATGTCAATCGCTTCGACCTTGTGGTCGGTAACACAAAAACCAAATGCCTTCGGCAATCTTGACGGTGACTACAGCCAGGACGACTACAGTAAGTTCAGCACAACTACCAACGATATTTCGCAGGACGCCGTTATCCCTGTAATCTATGGTACTAGAAAATGGGGTGGTTTGCAAGTGTGGCATAATCCCTATAATGGTGAAAGGTATCTGCAGAAGGATGTTATTATCTGTGAAGGCGGTATCAAGGGCGTGTATAACGTCTGCGCCAACGAAGAACTGATCAAAAATGATACTAAGATCAGTATTTATAATATCCAGCATCGGGATGCGGTGGTCTATCGCAGCGGCAATACTCTGGTGTTAAAGGCCGGCGGCAAGACCAATGAATACGCACTGAAAGATGTGGAAAGCCAGGATCAGCAGGCGGCGTTTTTGACGACTGTTATCGAGAAAATCAGAAACGTGCATCACAAAATAAAAGAACTGAGCCCGATACAATATCGAACTCAGTTTTTGTTTGCAGCATAAGAATATACAGTTTTATTCCATAGCGATGACTTGTTTCCATTCGTTGAGAACATTTTTGGGTATTGAAAAACTATAATAGTCGACAATATCAGTATCAACAGTTGTATGAATTGGTAATTGAATTTGAATATTGTTGGCATTTTTTATTTCTTTTAAAATTTCATCATTAAATTTAAAAGAAAAATTGTTGCTTAAATCAAAAGTTCTGTATTCAACAGAGTATATTTTATCATTGATTTTAATTTTTGCATTTTCAAGAGTAGTTAAATAATTAATTGTTCTGAAAGCATTTTTTCCAAGTAAATAATAGTCATTACCAGTTTTTTTGAAGATCAGAATTTGAGGAAGTTTAATGTTTTTATCTTTATAATAGCTTTTGATTTGGGGTGTATTATCAAAAGTATTTATTTTTTGGATTATTTCGGCATAAACAAAATTAGGAAAAGTTAAAAGAATTGTGAGTAATGAAATAACTATTTTCATAATAATCAACTCCTAAAAGAAAGTAGGTGAGAGTTTGGGTAAAGGGAAAAAGACTGGTAAAATAGCTTTTACAATAGCGGGTTTTGCTTTAGGTGGATATGGTGCTGCCCAAGGTTGGTTTGGTGCATTTAATAAGGCGTGTACATTTATACAAGGCGGTATGTACGGTATGTCAATCGCTTCGACCCTGTGGTCGGTAACACAAAAACCAAATGCCTTCGGCAATCTTGATGGCGACTACAGCCAGGACGACTACAGTAAGTTCAGCACAACTACCAACGATATTTCGCAGGACGCCGTTATCCCTGTAATCTATGGTACTAGAAAATGGGGTGGTTTGCAAGTGTGGCATAATCCCTATAATGGTGAAAGGTATCTGCAGAAGGATGTTATTATCTGTGAAGGCGGTATCAAGGGCGTGTATAACGTCTGCGCCAACGAAGAACTGATCAAAAATGATACTAAGATCAGTATTTATAATATCCAGCATCGGGATGCGGTGGTCTATCGCAGCGGCAATACTCTGGTGTTAAAGGCCGGCGGCAAGACCAATGAATATGCGCTGAAAGATGTGGAAAGCCAGGATCAGCAGGCGGCGCTTTTGACGACTGTTATCGAGAAGATCAGAAACGAGTGCGGTAACGGCTGGAAAATCGACGGCGCTGTTGACGACAGGACCAGCAAGGGCATCAATGCTAAAAATATGCAGTTCAATTCATCTCAGCCGGTGGGTTGTTATTGCGATCCGGCCGACCCGACGCGCAGCAATATGGTGGTGCTGGATAACAGGGGTTATGCTATCGGCAGCTTTGCTTTTAATGATTGCGTAGCTCCCGATAATTTTAAGGATGTGGGCGGTTATACGAATACGGCCTGGATCAGGACCGACCTGGTTGCCAGCGGCAGGCTGAGCGGCGGCAACCCGACTGTCAACTGTATTGTACAGGGGCAGCTGGTGAAGGTGTGGAACGGTTCTGAATGGGTGCGGGAATACAGCGAAAACCCGGCCTGGATCATCAGGGACTTTTTGACGAATAAACGGTATGGCACCGGACACTGGATCTCGGAAGAAATGATCGATGACGATAGTTTTAAGGATGTGGCGGCTTATTGTGATGAAGAGGTGGAATATCTGGATGCCGCGGGCGAGAAGCAGAAGGCGCCGCGTTATAAATTGAATATCATTTTGGATTCGCAGAAAACACCAATCGAGCAGTTGAGTTCTATGCTGGCGGTTGGTGGTTTATTTTTGACCTTGAACAGGCAGATCGCGCTGAAGGTGGAGAAGGAAGAAATGCCTTGTTATGCGTTTGACGATACGACGATCATCAAAGACAGCCTGTCGATCACGCAGACGGCGCTGGAAGAAACGCCGAACCGGTATAAGATCGGTTATTTTGACCCGTCGCAGAACTGGACAGAGATCAAGGTGGTGGTCGAGGATCTGGAAGCGCAGCTGGAGCAGGACGGCAGGATCATTGAAAAGACGATCACGTTGGCTGGCTGTACCTCGCAGAACCAGGCGCTGCGTGTGGCGCGGCTGTATCGTGATTTGAATAAGACCTGTTCGATTTCTATTTCGTTCAGTGTGGCGACGCAGGGCATGAGCCTGGAATGCGGCGATGTGATCACTGTTTCCTATGGTGGTATTTTTACGGAGATGCCTTTCAGGATTACGGAGATCGACGAAACTAACGCCGGGACTTATCAGTTGACCTGCCGGCAGTATAATCCGTCGATTTATAACGACGAGCTGGGCGCGCCGATCGTGATGCCTGATTATACAAATTCCAAACCGCCGTATACTACGACGCCGCCTTCGGTAACGGGGCTGACTGTTGAGGAGAACAGCTGGACCAGCGCGGAAGGCATTTTGCAGATGGGCATGGATATCACGTGGGACGATATGTATTATACATATCTGGATCACTATTCTGTCAGCCTGTCGCGGGACGGCGAGAGTTATAAAACGTACTCGTCAACTTTTGATACAAGTGCGACGCTGACAGGTTTACAGCAGGGTGCTTATTGGGTATCGGTGCAGGCGGTTAGCCGCGACGGTGTCAAGGGCGCGCCGGCAATCACAATGGTAGAGATCACCGGCAGGGATAAGCCGCCGCCGGATGTGACTTTGCTGGACGCAGAGCTGCTGCCGGATGGTACGCGCCGTTTTTGGTGGAATTTTACTTATCCAAAGGTAAACGATATTGCCGGGTTTAAGATCAAGTATACGCAGGGCAGTAATCCGCAGTGGCAAACGGCTTTTGAGCTGCACAGCGGTATTATTACATCGCAGCCTTTTGAAACGCAGGCGCTGCGTCAGGGTGTGCATACGGTTATGATCAAGGCTGTCGATAATGGCGGCAACGAGAGTGTCAATGCGGCTTATGCTGTTTTGAATCTGGGTGATCCGCTGGAGGAGAACGTACTTTGGAAAGTGGATTTGGCTGAGAATAATTGGGAAAAAGTAGAGCACGACGGCGTTGTGGAAAATGGCGTGCTGAAAGGACAGTCTATCAATGATGATTTACTGCTGCTGGTACATCTGCAGCCATTGGCCGGCGGTCAGCTGTGGCTCGAGTATGGGTTGAATTCGCCGTCTACAGTCAAATATTGCCTGGGCAGCGGCAGTTTAGCGTGGTCTGCGCCAATGGAAACTGTCTGGGGTGAAGCGCTGAATAATTATTGGCGTTTCAGCGGTATTTTTAAACCGTATACCGGAAAAATTGTTATCAATGCAACGGATTCGCTGCACTTGGAAGTACATTCTCTGCCTGAGGCAGGGAACAGAGCTGAGGTGAACAAGTTGAATGCTATTATCGATGTGCCGGATCGGGTCGAGAATTTCAGTAATCTGCTGATTCCGGCGGAAGGGCTTACTTTGCCGATCAAGACGCCGTATTACTATACGACGTCTGTGCGGATCAATGCTATTCAGAGTGCGCTGGCAGTCGCCAATGTCAGGATCATTACAAGAAACCCATGTAAGATTCAGATCATTGATGCGGAAGGTCAGCCTGTGGAAGCAGTTTGTGATTTGACCTGGCAGGGATTTAGAAGGGAGCTGGTATAAAATGCAAATACCTAAATTTATCAAGGATATCAAAAAATATTTTATGTATGAAGGGTCTGCGACACCGACAACACAGGACGATCTGCAGGCCTATATGAAAAATGAGCATGAAACGCTGGAATGCCTTGTCGATGGGTTGTGGCAGCCGGAAACGGAATATCAGGAAGGGCATGTGGTAAGAAGCCCGAATATGCCCAAAGGTATTGAGGCCAGAGTAAAGACTGGCGGCTATTCTGCAACTAATGAACCGGATTGGAAGGTCAATGCAACTGAAATCAGTGACGGTTCGGTAGTGTGGGAAAAGATTGCTCGATTTAATAATATCGAAGTTACAGGTGATGTTACCGGCAGCGGAGCAGTTGATAATGCCGGACAGGTGATGCTGAATCTAGAGCTGCCGGATAAAGTAACTGCAGGCACAGTGGGTGATACCGCCGCTGCTAATCTCGGCAATGGTGCTACGTTTACAGTTCCTTATTTGACTGTTGATGAAAAAGGTCGGGTCACTGATTATGATAAACGTAACATAAAATTACCGACAATACCCTTATTTGGGACTGACTCAAGCATATCTGTTACTGGTAGTACAGAGGGGAATTGGTCTAGCCAACTTAACCATGGAGAATCCGGCTATAGTGACAACCTTTCTGGTGCTACTTTAACAAGGATAGCTGGTATTGCTGCTGGCACATACACTTTACAGAATTTGCTACAGGGGTTAGTCAGTAAAAGCCATACTCATGGCTCTGTTAATGTTTATTCTAACTGTAATTGTAATTGTTCTGATAGCGACGGTTCTTGTATTATTGAGGGAAATATATTGACAGCTGGTGGAGCTAAACCTATTGAATGTTTAGCCATTGGAGATTTTATATTAGGAGATGGGTTTAGATTCCACAAAGTAGTTGGCATAAAAAAATCTAGTTTGGGGAACAGGAAGGCTGTAAAGTTAAAAAATACAGGTATTATTTTAACAGACGACCATTTAATTTGGAGCAATGATGATAAATATTATGCTTATGATATCAATGGTTATCATCGAGAAGCAAGCAGAAGCCTTACTGATGGATATGTTTGGGGAACATATGCAAGACAAGACGACAAGAAAGTTTGTCAACTCACAGAAGGGATAGAGGTTATAGAAATGCCTAGTGGCACTATAACATATACCCCTATCGTTGAAAATTGCGAGTGGTGCATGGTTGGTCTAGATATTGTTGCTTGCGCAAGGCATATAAAATGATTTTAAAGTGGCTGAACATATACTTGGGTGGAGCTTGTAACGGTAGTTGTAAATATTGCTTCAGGAATTTTGACAAAAAACCGAATGTCCCTAATATAGCAACGGATGAATTTAAGGAGTATTTGAAAGAATACTCCTTTTTTTACAAAAGAGTAGTATTTATTGGTGGAGAGCCATTGTTGTATTTTAAGACTATAAAAGATTGTTGCACGGTTATTCCAAAATTTGTACCCAAAAGAATTATGACTAATGGAATATTACTAACAAAAGAAGTGGTGGAATATTGTAATGAAAACAATATAGAAATCGCATTATCTTATGACGGCAAAAGCACTAAAAAAAACAGAGGGTGTGATATTTTGGATAAGAAACGAGATGTAATTCCTTTGATCTCTAAATTGTATATATCTTCTGTAATATCAGGAGAAAATATTGATATGATAGAAGTATACAATGATATTCAAGAAAAACTTAATAATAAACCGTTTAATCACATTGTCAATGTTTACTTAAACAAAAATGACGATGATCGCTTTTTAGATAAATTTGACTACAAAGTATTTAGAAAGAATCTTGTAGAGTATCAAACAGTGTATAAAAGCAAAAATGTATCAGTAAAACAATATAAAGATTGTGACGATGTTTTGGGAACAATGGTCTTGTTAAATGGGGATATTGTATGCTTAACAACATTTAAGAAGTATGGAACAGTTTTTGATGATGAGGATATTGTTCACAAAAAAATAAGGGATGATTTTAAAAAGTGTTCTGGTTGTAAATATACTTCTGTTTGTTTTGGTAAAAGACAGCTTTCCAACAAACATTTTTGTAATGCAGAGTTTGCAATAATAGAGGCCAGTAATTATTTGGAGAACGAGGAAAGATATGAGAATTTATACAGAAATGGATATTGATACTATATATATAGTATTGGGACTAAACTGTAATTTTAATTGCAAATATTGTTATGAAAAAAATATGCAGCAGGCAGATTTGCATATTGAGAAGGATTTGATTGATTATCTAAAATATCTAATTAGCATAAAACCATTTGCAAAAGAAAAACCTACTAAAATTATGTTTTGGGGTGGAGAACCGCTAATTTATATGTATGTTATCCAAGAAATAATATCTGAATTAAAAGGGTTGCCGTTTACTTATGGAACTGTAAGTAATGGCTCTTTGTTTACAGATAAAATAGTAGATTATTTTAATGACAATAAAATTTCTGTTGGTATTAGTCATGATGGAGTTAACACTATCATGACTAGAAATATTGATATATTGTCGGATAAAAAAATATTAAACACGTTAAGAAAATTAAAATATTTTGGGATCAACAGTGTTATTTCCGCATATAATTATGATTATATTTCAACTCTTGACTACATATATAATAAATTCGATAGGGAAGTCCCAGTGTGTTTCGAGTGGCTGCATTGCGATGAAGGTACTCCTGCTGATTTATACAATATAGATTACAGCCAATATCAATATAACCTAGACAGCTATTTTAATGTAATCAAAAGGGACATTCTTTTAGACAACTACAGTGTAAGGATAAGAAGTGTACTCCCTGATATTAAGTCTGTATTTAGCCCATCTCCTGAACTATCTCCTAGATGTAAGCAAATGAAGAAAGTTTTAAATTTAGACTTACAGGGTAATGTTATGGCGTGTCACCCCAGTGTAAAATTAGGAAATATTAAAAATGACTATAGTTATTTGATAGACAAGTATGACAAACAAATAAATCAAGCGTTTAGTTTTGCTGATTGTGGTAATTGTAATTGGGTAATGAGTTGTAAAGCGGGCTGTCCTCTTGAAAAACCATGCGAAGGCAAATTAGCAATATGTAAGGCTAAATGTTTATATTTTAATAAAATACAAGAGTTTTTTACGGAGGTGGTAATATGATAAAAATATTATATTTTGAATATCCACAAAATACCAATCCAGAGTTAGGATACAAGCAGCCTGAATGTATTTATAGTTTAGAAGATATAGCAGGGGGCGTAAGAGTTAATATGTATTTCCCTGAACAAGTGAGCGAAGGAGAAAATATAGACAACAAGCCTAAAGTTGAAATGCCTGCCTGTAATAAAATATTCGACATCATTTTTAATGACCACAAGGGGAAGATACGTAATTTAAGAATTTCGAGAACATTTGGCGATTATACTTTATGCTACTCTGACAGATTTTCTTTTCAAAGATTAGTTGACTTTACGAGTGACGGCCATCGGTCTTTAGGTCACGCCCCTATATTAAACTTTTCGGTCAATGAAGATGGCAGCGAGGTTGTAATATTTTTAAGGAGCAGAACATTCAAGCCTGATTATAAAAACGGCCAATATGTATCACTGGAAACTAATCTTTGGAAGTCTTATATTTTGCATCTGATGGAGCATAGTGATTTTTGTAAGAGAAAAATAGAAAATTATGTTCAAAAAAGAGAGAATATTACTGAATGGGTGGATATTTACGATACTGTTACATATTTAGAGTCGCAGGTAGATGCTTTGACAAGATTAGTCTTGAAAATGTCAGAGAATAGAAAATCTGACGAAGTTGATATTCTAAAATCAGCAGATAGATTTTCGGTGCTAGATATTAAAACCGCTGATAACATAAAAAATGAATTTGAAAAGGATAAGGCAAATGCTAGAAAAAGACAAGACAACTTTTACATATCTTCCTTTGACCAGAGTTTATCTGAAATTAGGCAGCAGGTGTAATTTAAAATGCAAATATTGTCACCAAAAGAAAAGAGATTATAAAGTAAATGAAGATGTTTTAGAGTTCCTGAAAGGTACAAATACTTTGGAGCATATATCTATTGGGGGAGGAGAGCCGTTATTGTACAAAGATACTATACAGCTGATTGTAGATTCTGTTAAAGAGATGAATAACAAAATAACTATCTCTTTTGTCTCTAATGGAACTTGTCTCACTGATGATAATATAAAATGGATAAATGATAATAAAATAGCTTATGGCATATCGTATGATGGAGAAGATAATTTGAGAGGATTTACCCCTGATTTTAGTAGAGTGAGATTGATAGAAAATTTCACAGGGGTATCCACAGTGGTAAGTGCTAAATTTAATTATGGGGATTTTTACGATGACCTAAAAAAGGCAATAAATATTTCAGGTAAAAATTTATTGTCATTACCCAATTTTATCCACCAAACAAAAGAGCGCGAAAATGTCGATTTAGTGGATAAGGAGACAGTAGAAAAGTATATCTGTTTTGTTTGCAAAGAAATGAAATACGAATATAGCTTATATAAAAAAGGGGATGCTGAATTTTATTTATTGCCATTTATTAAATTGTTCACTCATACCTTAAATATAATCAAAACTATCCCCGATAATGATGGTTTTAAGTGTTGCAATAAATCTATGGTTCATTTAACAATGGAAGGAGATTTTATGTTATGTGCTTATGGTGATATTAAGGTTGGCGATATTTACAAGGGGATTGATTGGAATTTAGTAAATTCATATAAACCAGAGAGATGCAAAAAATGTGATTTATGGAGTGTTTGTAGAAATACTTGTATAGCTAACATTACAGATAATGAGTGTATGATTTTCAAGTCAATATATGGATATTATAAAAAGTTGGTAGGTGAAGAATTTGCAAAACAAAACATATGAATATGCAATAAAAGTTAAGACAGGTATCGTTAAGCTATCTGATATACCTGTTAGATTTAGAAACAGTGTAGAGAGTTTGCTGAATAACAATAATGATTTAGTTAATTATTTAAGAGATGCAAAATGGCAGGAAATAAAACAAGAGCGAGATTACTTAGAGAAATCAGGCGTACCATTTAAAGGGTCTGTTCTCGATTACGATATGCTTAGTGTAATTAGGTTGACTCAGGCTAAAGATGCCCTTCAAGAAGCTATAAATTTGGGGAAAATCACCGAGGCGGAGGCGACTGTGGAATGGACAATGCAGGATAATTCGACAATGGAACTTTCTCTTTCGGATTTGCAAATGATCCCGCTTGTTGCGTCTAACTACAGTAATGAGCTTCATCAAAAATCACGCAAGTATAGGGAACAAATAGAAGGAAGCTCTGATATTAGTTTTATAAATAATATTAAGTGGGAGAAGTCATTGTGAGAAACTACTATAACTTATTGTAATCGTTAACCATAATTTGTATGTAAGCCCTGTTACCAAGATGGTCAGACGATAATAGAAAGTTGGATGCGAAAGATATTGGTGTTTTAACGTAATAATTTAAGAAAGTAGAAGAAGTTATCAATAGTTTTACAAGCGAGGTGTATAAATGGAAGTGATTTTACAGATTATTACTGGCGTTGTAGTGACTTTTCTTTCGGCAGTGGTTTTGCGGATGCAGGACGAAGCAAAGAATGTGCAGCGGCAGCGTGAAATAGAAACGAAAAAACGTGACGATGATTTTCTGGCGATCAAAGAAGGCTTGTGTTCTCTGCTTAATGACCGTATCGATCAGGCGCACGAAAGATATACGGCGCAGGGTTATATGCCGGTGGAAAAACGTTATAAATTTCACCGTATTTATAATGCCTACCATGCGCTGGGTGGCAACGGTATCTGTACAGACCTGATGAAAAAACTGGAAAAGCTGCCGACTTGCCCGCCGGGAGAGCTGCAATAATGTGGCGTGTGTTTGTGGGCAAATTTCTAAGCAGCCTGCAGGTCGCGAGTGATAAACTTAATACCTATAATGTCAGAGAAATGCACATGATCAATTTCGTGTGCATTTATTTATGTCTGCTGTTTACGTTGTTTCTGTTGGGATGGGTCTATCAGTGGGTAGTTTTTAAGATCTTAGATTTGGAGATGCTGCTGAAGGGCGTTAATGTACTCGGCTCAGCAGGCATTTTGGCACTGCTGCGTTATGTTACCGATAAAGTTGCCAGCACGAAGATCATAATTGACAGAAATAATAATGGTATCCCTGACGACGAAGAGCTGTGCGATGATAAAACGAATGAAGTGAGCAGTAAAGTGGGTGATAATAATGTATGTAAGTAAATATTGGAGCGTGAGTGAATGGGATTGCTGGCGCAGAAATAAAAATGCTTATGCCTGGGATGATGAAAATGGCTGCCTGTGCACTGAAGACAGCAAAACGGAAAAACTGTTCAGGATTTTGGATAGTTTACGTGAATGCGATTCTGATTGGGTCATCAATACTACTGGCTATCATGCGGAATATGGGACCAGTTTTAAATCTGGTTTTCGGACGGTGGATGACGGTGTTAATGCTGCCTGCGGCGGTGCTGTAGGCAGCTATCACACCCGTGGCTGTGCGGCTGATATTCATGTAGCCGGTAAGGAGTACACGGCAGAGCAATTACAGGAGATGGTGCTGACGGCGGCAGGCTGGCAGGGGATTGATGGTTCGGAACTGGGTTTGGGCTGTTATGGTGACTGGCTGCATCTTGATACCCGCGGTTATTGCAGCAGGTGGTGATAGTGGTGCTGGAATTCATAAAACGGTTGGTTGGAAATAAATATGTACTATGTTTATTGGCTTGTTTTGCAGTATTTGCAGCAGGTTTTATCTGCTGTTATCAGAGGTATGTGCCTGCTTACGAAAAGCAGGTGGCTGTTTTGCAGGCCGCTGTTCAGGATTATCAAAACAGGGCGTCGCTGATAACGACTGTGCAGGAGGATATAAAAAGCGCAGTCGCTTATGTGCCGAAAGTGAACGGTGAAAAAACTGACGTGGAGTTTAATGATGTTGGTAATCAGATAGCGGTCAGATATAATGGTGAGGAAAGTGTTTTGCAGTCTGCGGTGGACGAAAAGCAGAAATTTGAACAGGGCAAGCTGGTTATTGATAGAACGCAGAAAACAGTTATTGATTTGACTGAAGCGTTTAATAAAGCGGTAGCGGCAGAGAGCAAAGCTAAAAGCAATACTCGTATGTGGAAAGTTGATTTTGGCGTTTTGTATAATACCGATAGTAAAGACGCTTATGCCGGCATAAGGTATAATGCGAAAATGTTCGATATCGGCGCTTATCACGATGTTGACGGCGGTGCTGTCATGATTGGTGTGCATGGTAAATTTTAGGGGCTGGGTCTTAGGACCCGGCCCCATTTTTTTATTTTCCGGAGTAATAAAAAAGCAAGCTGCATGTAGCGGCTTGCTGTAAGGATTATTCTGTTTTTTTGGCAGCCAGTTTGTCGGCTGCGTATTTGGCGTGTGCCATCAGCAGATAGGGGATAGCAGCTTCTGTTTGGCACCAGGTTCTGATTTCCGGCGGCAGCAGCTGATTATAGTCATCTTCCGGTGCAATGATTTTTATAAAAAAGTCGCGGGGCTTGTTATAAGCCTGCATTATTTTGGCAATAAATTTTTCGGTTGGTTTAGTGGCGTTGGCGGTTTCGTAATAAAAATAATTAGAAGGCGCAACGCCGATTTTGGCCGCCGCTTCCGCCTGGTTCAGCCCGGCTTCCAAACGGCATTTTAGTAATTGTTCGGCCAGATATTTAACGTCGATGCGGGCTTTGGTTTTTGCTGCTGCCATTCAGATTCCTCCAGTTGTTTTGTTTCTTGTTTTTCTATATTATAGCAAGTTTAACTGCGAAAAATCAAGAAAATCTAGAAGCGCAAAAGTGTAACTAATATTGTAGAAGGCAGCTAAAGGAAGATTAAGTATCTCTTTTGACTATCCAACTTCATTTGGTATATAATGAAAGCGGTTATTTATCTGCCGCAGGAAGTATTACGAGAAGCGAGGCGAATCTCATGGCAGTTATTTTTTATTTGAGCGGTACGGGCAACAGCCTGTATGCCGCTGAAAGTATCGCAAAGGAACTGGAAGCCTGCCGTTTGGAGGGTATTACCGGTTATTTAAAAGCGCCCTACGAGGTGCAGGATGAAGTGGTCGGTATCGTCTGTCCTGTGCATTGCATGGCTTTGCCGCTTGTTGTGGAGACTTTTCTGCAGCAGGTAAAAATGGTGCCGCAGTATATTTTTTTAGTAGTGACGATGGGCGCCATGTCGGGCCAGGCCTTAGGGCAGGGCAAAGAGCTTTTAGAGCAGAGGGAGCTGCGTTTGTCCTATGGCGCGCAGGCGGCGCTGCCGGATAACAGCATCGTTTTTCCGTCTCCGGCTGCAAGGAAGGAAAAGCTGCTGCGCGATGCTCCGTCAGAGCTGGGGCTGATCGCCCGCAATATCAAAAACAGGCATGATAATTACAGTCATCTGAGCCGCAGCTTTTTATGGCAGCATGGCGGCACAGCCATTGGCTGGTGGGTGCTGGAGAAAATGAAAAATATCGGCGCGCTGAGCTGCGATGCTGCTAAATGCGTAGGCTGCGGCATATGCGTTACTGTCTGCCCGGCAGGCAATATCACGCTGTCGGAGGGCAAGCCTGTTTTCGGCACAGAGTGCCTGCATTGCTTTGGCTGTGCGCACTGGTGCCCGCAGACTGCTATCAGTCTGGGCAGCTTAAAGCCTGATGCTAAAACGCGTTACACGCATCCGGAGATCAAACCGGCGGAGCTGGCAGCGCAGAAGGAAAGGAAAGATGAAGTATGAAAACTTACGCTCCCGTAACGGCAGCAGTGCTGGACGCATTGAAGGCCGCTCTTGGCGCTGACTACGTTTGGACCGAGCCTGAAAAATTAGAGCAGTACCAGACGGATGAGGAAACCGATCCCCGCAAGTTCCACCTGCCGGAGGTGGTTGTTGCCCCGGCTGACGCGCAGGAGATCGCCGCTGTCGTCAAGCTGGCCAACCAGTATAATGTGCCTGTGACTGTTCGCGGAGGCGGCACCAGTCTGGCAGACGGCGCTATCCCGGTCTGCGGTGGTATTGTCCTGTTAATGGAACGTCTGAATAAGATCCTTGAGCTGAATGCCGAGGGTATGTATATGGAAGTCGAGGCCGGTGTGCGCACTGTCGATATCCAAAAATATGCCAACGAAGCAGGTTTTCTGTATGCGGGCGACCCCTGCAGCGCTGAAAGCTGTCTGATCGGCGGCAACCTTGCCACCAATGCGGGCGGCAATAAGGCGGTGCGTTACGGTGTGACCCGCGATCAGGTGTATGCGGTGGAGCTGGTAACGCCGACGGGCGAGATCGTGGAGCTGGGCGCCCGTTTGAAAAAATGTTCGACGGGTTACTGTCTGGAACAGCTGATCATGGGCAGTGAGGGCACTTTGGGCATCATTACCAAAGCGACGCTTAAACTGCAGCCGATCCCGCCGTACCGCTTTGATCTGCTGGCTGTGTTCGATGACCCGGTCAAGGCTTTGGACGTGGTGCCGAAGATCATGCAGGCCGGCATCAATCCGACCAGCGTGGAATATATGGACAATTCTTATGTGCGCGGTACGGCCGATTATCTGGAATTTAAGGGCGCGCCCCATTATGAGGACGGCATTTATGTCATCATCACGGTCGAGACCTTCAGTGAAGACGAGCTGGACCTGAAAATGGAGCAGCTGGACGAATTGTGCAGCGAAGCCGGTGCTATCGACGTGCTGGAAGCTGACGAACGTATCTGGGATATGCGCCGCAACTGTCAGGAATCTGTGCGCCTGATCAGTCTGGTCTCCCTGACGGACGATGTGGTCGTGCCTGTCAACGAGATCGCCGGGACGATCAAGTTCATTATGCAGATTGGCGAAAAATATTCCTTCCCGGTCAAGATCAACGCCCATATCGGCGACGGCAACCTGCATATCGTTTTATGCAAATGCGAGCTGAGCGACGCAGAATGGGAGCAGCAGGTAGAAGCCTTCCACCAGGAGGTCTACACCTATGCGTACAGCATCGGTGGGCGGCTGGCTGGCGAGCACGGTATCGGCGCCAAGAAGCTCAAAGAAATGGAAACCTATACTCCGGCCGGGGAGCTGGCGATCATGCGTACGATCAAGGCGGCTATGGACCCGCAGCTGATCCTGAACCCGGGCAAGATTTTTGATCTGTAGGTCATTGGCCTGCGGCGGTATTCTGCCGCTGCGGCAAAGATAAATTTTTGTAGGACAGTAGAAAGGAATGGAAGTTATGAGTAAATATGAACCGGTCAGCGCAGAAGTGGTAGCCGCTCTGCAGACAGCATTAGGTGCGGAGTATGTCAAGACCGACGCTGAAACACTTGATAAGTACAAAACCGACGAGGAGACTGATCCCCGTTATCATCATCTGCCCGAGGCCGTGGTCTGGCCCGGCAGCACCGAGGAAGTTGCGGCGGTCATGAAGATCGCCAATCAATATAATGTGCCGGTAACTCCCCGCAGCGCGGGCACCAGTGTTTCCTGCGGCGCGATCCCAGTTTTCGGCGGTATCGTGTTGATGCTGGAACGCATGGATAAGATCATCGAGCTGAATACCGAAGGTATGTATATGGTAGTGGAAGCCGGCGCACGCACGGTCGAGATTCAGGAAAAGGCCAACGCCGCAGGCTTTCTGTATGCGGGCGATCCCTGCAGTGCCGACAGCTGTCTGATCGGCGGCAATATCGCCACTAATGCGGGCGGCAATAAAGCCGTACGCTATGGCACTACCCGTGATCAGGTTTACGCTATCGAGGCCGTTACGCCTACCGGCGACATCGTCAATGTGGGCGCGCGCTTAAAGAAAAAATCTACGGGCTACTGCCTGGAACAGCTGATCATGGGCAGCGAGGGCACTTTGGGCATCATTACCAAAGCCACCTTGAAGCTGCTGCCGCTGTGTCCTTATAAACTGGACCTGCTGGCGATCTTTACCGATCTGGACGCCGCCGTCAGTCTGGTGCCGAACCTGATCAAAGCAGGCCTGAACCCGACCAGCGTCGAGTTTATGGATAACGGCTTTGTCCGCAGCTCCAGCGATTACTGCGAATTGAAGCTGCCCCATTACGAGGACGGCTATTACGTTATCGTAACGGTAGAAACCTTTAATGAAGACGAACTGGAAAGCAAGATGGAACAGCTGGACGAGATTTGCAGTGCCAGCGGCGCGACCGATGTGCTGGAAGCTGACGAGCGCGTGTGGAAGCTGCGCCGCAACTGTCTGGAATCGACCCGCGTTCTGAGTCTGGTCAGCACTTCCGACGATCTGGTCGTGCCTGTGGATCAGATCGCTAACTGTATCCGTCATTTGACGAAGGTCGCCGAAAATTACAGCTTTAAACTCTTTACGCTGGCCCATGCCGGCGACGGCAACCTGCACTTCCAGATCTTGAAGGGCGAGATGAGCGACGGGCAGTGGGAGGACGAAGTCAGCCGCTTCCATGCCGAGGCTTACCCGTATGTTTACAGTCTGGGCGGGCGTCTTTCCGGTGAACACGGCATCGGCGCCAAAAAAGTCGAAGCTATGGAAAAATATACCGAACCGGTAGAAATGAAAATGATGAAGGAGATCAAGCGGGCGCTTGATCCGAAAAATATCCTCAATCCGGGCAAGGTCTTCAACGCTTAAAAATAAAAGCATCCGCATTTTCTGCGGATGCTTTTTTGTATGGCCGGGGCAAGCTGATCAGCTTGTTTCAATACCATTTTTTGCGTTGTAATTTTCTGAGCGTGAAAATGGCGACCAGCGCCATGACGCCCAGGCACAGGGGATAACCCCATTGAGAGTTCAATTCCGGCATATATTGGAAGTTCATGGCAAAGATACTGCTGATACAAATCAGGGGCAGGAAGACTACCGCTGCTGTTGTCAGGGTAGCCTGGATATCGGCGCTGCGTTCGATCACAGCGTTACTGCAGAGCTGTTCCAGCGAAGCAAGCAGTTCGTCGGCTACTGATAAAGTGAGCGCGGCTCCTTCCAGTTTGATCTTTAAAAGTTCGGGCGCGTTCTCGCAGCCGATCAGCAGAGGCGGGTCCTGACGCAGGGCACGGCTGACGATGCGGCGCATCGGATAAACTGCCTGTTTGGCGGTGACCAGACTGCGGCGCAGGCGCAGCAGTTCTTTAGGATCGATCGGTTCGTCCTGTTCGCTGTAGGCTGACGCTAAAAGCTGCAGCCTTTCTTCCAGAAAGTTGATGACCTCGCAGTTATCGTCAAGGATCTTGCCCAAAATCAAAGTCAAAGCCTGCGGGATAGTGTTATGAGGCTTTTGCAGGGTAGTGACAAGAGTGCGTGCATTTTTTAAACGGTCACAGCGTCCATGCTGCAGGGAAAGCAGGCGGTTGGCGCTGGCCGCAAAACAAACATTATTATAAAAAACAGCGTTGCCGCTTTCATTCAGCTGCAGATGACGGCAGATCAGGATTCGGTTATTGCCGTCGCGGAACAGCCGCGGCTGCTGTTTTCTGTTTTCTAAAATATTCTGTGTCGCGGGGCTTAGTTTGAAGGAACGAGCGATCGTCATTACCTGATCGTGTGAACCAAACAACGACAGATCGAGCCAAAGAGCGCCTTCTTCCGGGATAGTCAAAAGATCTTCGGTAAGTTCTTCGACAGTGGAATAAGCGTTTTCCCGGCCGTCAAGAGTCAGCAGTGTACGGGTGCTGCTGGAAACTTCTGCTTTTTTTTGGGCAAAGAGTGCGGCGGTATCTATTTTTTGCTTCAGCATCGCGGTGACCCCTTTTGTACAAATTTGATTTTATGTATATATTTTAACCTGTTAATTGGTAAGTTACAATAATCAGGCAGGATTTTTTTTATAAATGGCGAAATATAACTATTTAAATAGGATGAAAACGCCTGTCGGCAGAATCTTCTGTTATGCTTAAGGCAGGTTATTCAAGAATAAAGAGGAGTAATGAACGATATGTTTACAAGGGTTTTGTTAGCAATGGATCTTACCCCTAAGTCGGAAATCCTGCTTCCGTGTCTGTACAGTCTCTGTCCTGACACGAATACGGAAATCATTTTAGCCTATGTATTCGATGAAGAAGAGGAGGCAGACCCTTACGGCAGCAGCTATAAAAAAGTTTACAGCAAGCTGCAGGGCTATGCCAACGAGCTGGTGCGCAACGGTTATGAAGCCGTCAGCATCGAAACGCCCTGGGGTGAAGTATTTGAAGAAATAACCCGCGTCGGCGACGATAAAGAAGTGGACCTGACGCTGGTTGCTTCGCATGGGAAAGGCTTTTTCAGAAGCGCTTTGCTGGGCAGTACTACCTTTGATCTGGCCAGAGCTTCGAAGCGGCCGCTGTTTGTTGCCAAAACTGATGGCGACAGCGATGATCTGGCCGATGACGACCTGCTGCGCAAATTGATGATCCCGACGGATTTTTCCAAAAAATCTTTGGTGGCGCTCAATTTGATCCGCAGCCTGCGTGAGCACGTAGCGGAAGTAGTATTTGTGCATGTGGTGGAACGCAGCCGTAATCAGGACGACCTGGAAAGCAAGCTGCTGAATGCCGAATCGCGGATGGAGGAACTGGTAGCGGAAATGAAGCTTTTTGGGATCAAGGCTTCCTATCTGGTCGATAAGGGGGCTGCTTCCAAGAAAATCTGCCGCTGGGCGGAGGAAGAAAACGTTTCGATGATCGCGATGACTAAAACAGGCGCCGGTCTGGTCAAAGGGCTGGTAATGGGTGCGACGGCGCAGAACGTGACGCTGAATTCCGAACGTTCACTGCTGCTGCTGCCTGCTGATGAAGTCAGCAATGATTAAGGAAAAGTGAAAATTTTTTTACACAATCTCGGCGGAAACTCTTGACATCTCTTCCAGAAATCAGTATACTGTTACTTGCGGCTGGATTAAGCCAGCCGCAAGTTTATTTTTAAGCGGTAAACAATTGTATAATCCCTGATTTTTTCAACCTGGAGAGATGACCGAGCGGTTGAAGGTGCACGCCTGGAAAGCGTGTGTACGGGAAACCGTACCGAGGGTTCGAATCCCTCTCTCTCCGCCACTTAAAAAAAGTTTGCCGCGGTCAGCGGCTTTTTGTTTTTCTGTAGGACCGCAGGCGGCGGGTCCTGCGCAATAGGAGTCTGTGAACCGTGTCAGGTCCGGAAGGAAGCAGCACTAAGCGGAGCCTCTTATGTGCCGCGGGGGTGCCTGCGTCTGTGGCCCTACAGGGAAGCAACTGAGAGGAAACCGGCTGTTTATGACAGCCGGTTTTTTTGGTATATGGAAGGCGGAGCCGGCAGAAAGAAAATGCAAAAGCTGTCCCTTAAATTTTTAATGAAATTGGATATGTACTTATATCCATAAATTTTATATAATAAGTAGATAAGAAACTTGGTGGCTTAACGACAGGAAAGGAGGCAGAAAATGGCTTATGTAGCACTATACCGGCGCTGGCGTCCGCAGGGCTTTGATGCCCTGGTAGGACAGGAGGCGGTGCGGATCGCTTTGAGCAATGCTTTGACGACAGGACGTATCGCGCATGCCTATTTATTTGCCGGACCGAGAGGAACGGGCAAGACCAGTACGGCGAAGATCCTGGCGAAAGCCCTGAATTGTGAGCAGGGACCGACGGCAAATCCCTGTAACGAATGTGCCAACTGCCAGCGCATCAACGACGGCAGCAGCATGGACGTGTTCGAGATCGACGCTGCCTCTAACCGCGGTATCGACGAGATCCGTGACCTGCGGGAAAAAGTAATGTTTGCTCCCGTCAATGGACGGTATAAAGTTTATATTATCGACGAAGTGCATATGCTGACGACAGAGGCCTTCAACGCTTTGCTGAAAACTCTGGAAGAACCGCCGGCGCATATCGTTTTTATTTTAGCGACGACAGAGCCGCATAAGATCCCGGCGACGATCCATTCCCGCTGTCAGCGGTTTGATTTTAAACGGGTGACGAATGCGGACATTGAAAAGCGTCTGCGTGAAGTTGCTGACGGCAGTGAGATCAAGGTCGACGATGACGCTTTGAAGCTGATCGCGATCCAGTCGGACGGCGGTATGCGCGATGCGCTGAGCCTGCTGGACCAGTGCGGCGTCATGGCCGATACGGTAACTGCGGAAACAGTGCGGAACGTTTTAGGTATCGTTGGCCGCGAAGCGCTGCGTGAGCTGGTACGCGCCATCGGCAACCAGGAGCTGTCGGCAGCTCTGCAGCTGCTGAACCGGTTGACCGAACAGGGCAAGGACGTACGCCAGATCCTGACGGAGCTGGCTGAATATCTGCGGGCGGTGCTGCTTTATAAGGCTTCGCCGGGGTATCACGAAATTTATCTGACTGATACGGAAGAGGCGATTGCCGGGCTGGCGCCACTGTTTGCCAATGACAGGCTGATGGCGGCGGAAGAACGCCTGCATCAGGCGCTGGGCGAATTGCGTTTCAGCGCGCGTGGCCGGATCACTGCGGAATTATGCCTGTTTGACCTGTGCCGCATCGAAGGCAGCACGATCGCTGCTTTGCTGGCTCGGGTGGAGCAGCTGGAACAGCAGGTGCGCAGCGGTGTGCCTTTGACTGGAGCAGCCGGGAGCGAACAGAGTAATACCGGATCTGCACGGGCAAGTGCGGCGCCTGCCACAGCTCCTGCCGCTCCCAAAGTAAAATTGGCGCCTGCTGTAAGCGCTGCTCCGGCAGTTGCGGCAGAACCTGCATCAGAATCAGCTGTCGCACCGGTCGAGAAGACGGAAACAGTGACGACCGCCGCACCGGCTAAGGCCGCTGCCGCGCCGGCACTGGAATACAGCGGCGACTGGACTGCGGGGGAAGACCTGTGGAAGCAGGCATTGGAGCTGCTCAAAAACGAAAAGAAACAGTCCATGGTAGCCTGCGCTGCCGGAGGCTTCGTTACCGGCTATGAAAACGGCGTTTTGACCGTCGGTTTCAAAAATCAGTTTATGTGCGTCAGGATGAACGATCCTGATTATAAGAAAGCTTTTGAAGAAGTGCTGCTGCGGCTGGCACGGCAAAGCGTACGGCTCGAATGCGTCACTGCTGCGAAACCGGCCGCTGCCAAACCTAAAGCCGCTCCCAGGCAGCAGCCCCCGGCAGAAGACATCGAACCTGCCGTCAAGGCTGCGCTGGACGCTTTTGGCGGCACGCTGCAAAAATTATAAATCAAATTTCTGCCGCAAGGCATCATTATGAGGAGGAACAAGAATGTTCAACGGTGGTATGGGAAATATGCAGGGCATGATGAAAAAAGTTCAGAAATTACAGGCCGATATGGCTAAGATGCAGGAAGAATTAAAACAGCGGACGATCGAAACGACTGTCGGCGGCGGTGCTGTCACCGTAGTTGTCAGCGGTAAGAAGGAAGTCGTCAGCGTGAAGATCGATCCCAGCGCGGTCGATCCGGAAGACGTAGAAATGCTGGAAGACCTTTTGGTAGCGGCAGTCAACGAAGGTATGCGTAAAGTCGACGAAATGACAGAAGCTGAAATGGGCAAACTGACCGGCGGCATGAAAATGCCTGGTATGTTCTGAAAATGGCCAGAATGATCCGGCCGCTGGCCAATGTGCACGAACAGCTGCGGCGTCTGCCGGGTATCGGTTCTAAAACAGCTCTGCGGCTGGCTTATCACATTATCGATATGCCGGAAGAAGAGGTGCGCCGGCTGGCTGAGACGCTGGTGGAGGCTAAACGGCAGATCCGTTTGTGCGATATCTGTTACAATCTTACCGATACTGAGACCTGTGAGGTCTGCGGCAATGCCGGGCGTGACCACAGCGTCGTCTGCGTCGTCGAGCAGCCGCAGGACGTGCTGGCGATGGAACGCAGCCGCGGCTATAACGGTGTTTACCATGTGCTGCACGGCGTTTTGTCGCCGCTTGACGGTATCGGGCCCGATAACCTGCGCGTCAAGGAACTGCTGCGGCGTCTGCAGGGCGATACGGTCAGGGAAGTCATCATCGCTACCAATTCTGACGTGGAAGGCGAAGCGACTGCTGCCTATCTGGCGCAGCTGCTGAAGCCGATCGGTATCGTGATCAGCCGCATTGCCCATGGCCTGCCCGTGGGCGGCGACCTGGAATATGCCGACGAGCTGACTTTATCGCGCGCTTTGGAAAACAGGCACAGAATGTAAGAAAGAAGGAACTGGAGCATGCAGGAAATAGAAAGCGCTGTCCGCGATCTGGGCGGTTCGGCCATGCAGGGCATCGACCATGCCGTCAAAGGACTCAATTCGGGCACTTTGGAGGGCACACTGCCGTTTATTATCGGCGTACTGATCCTGGTCATCGTCGTCAAATGCTTTTCGCTGCCGTTTCGGCTCATCTGGAACGGTATCTGCGGCGCGGTGGCTTTATGGTTTATCAATCTTATCGGCGGTTTTTTAGGCTTCGGCCTCAAGATCACCGTTGTCAAAGCGCTGATCGCCGGGTTCTTTGGTATCCCCGGCTGTTTGGCAGTTATTTTATGGGAGCTTTACGCCAGGTAAAGCTTGAAGCAGGAGGTAAGTTATGACGATGCTGCATAAAGCCATGACCATTGCCGGCAGCGACGCCAGCGGCGGCGCGGGCATGGAGGCTGATTTAAAAACTTTTCAGGAGCTGGACGTTTACGGGATGACGGCCTTGACCGTTATCGTAGCCCAGAATCCTCACAAAGACTGGAACCACGAAATTTTCCCGATCGGGCTGGACGTTGTGGAAAAGCAGATCGAGACGATCGTTGCCGGTATCGGTATCGACGCGATGAAAACGGGGATGCTGGGCAGCGCCGACCTGGTCGAGCTGGTAGCCCGCACCATCGACCGTTTCAAGCTGCGTAATGTCGTTATCGACCCGGTCATGGTCTGCAAAGGCGTGGACGTGATCATGGTGCCGGAAGCGGCAGCAGCGATCAAAGCTGTTTTGATGCGTCGGGCCGACGTAGTTACGCCGAATACGATCGAAGCCGCCTATCTGGCCGATATGGCAAAGGTAGAAACGCTGGACGAGATCAGGGAAGCGGCCGGCAGGATCAAAGAGCTGGGTGCCGGCTATGTAGTTATCAAAAGCGGTTCCCGCAACGACAGTAAAGAAGCTGTAGACGTGCTGTACGACGGCAGGGAATTTACCATTGCCAGCGCTCCGAAGATCGAGCCCTGTTATAATCACGGCGCGGGCTGCACTTATTCGGCGGCGATCACCGCCGGCCTGGCCAATGGGCTGAGTGTGAGGGAGGCTGTCGAGCAGGCCAAGAAGTTTGTAGCTGCCGCTCTGCGTGGTTCTTTTAAACTCAACCAGTATTCCGGTGCTACCAGTCATTGCGCTTATCGGCTGGAAAATAATCAATAAATACAGAAATATGCTAAAGCTTTTAGATAAAACTAAAAACTTTAGCATATTTTTTTTGAAAAAACTGCAGTTTCAGCAACAATTTTGCAGAAATACTGTATACATGATGATGAATAGCAGGATTTTTATTATTTTTAGCCAATTATTGTAAACGTAATTTTAATATTTTATTATGCGTAAGGGGGATGTTTTGATGAATTTATCAACGAAAATCCTGATCGGTCTTGGTCTTGGTATCATTGCCGGTCTGGAACTGGGTGCGGAAGGTGTAGATTTCGCTAAAACGTGGATCGGACCGTTTGGTACGATCTTTATGAACATGATCAAAATGATCATCGTTCCTCTGGTTTTCTCGTCTCTTGTTATTGGTGTCTGCAGTTTGGGCGACATCAAAAAGATCGGCCGTATCGGCGGTAAGACCATGGCCTATTATCTGGGCACTACGGCCTTCGCGATCGTGCTGGGCATTGCGCTGGGCACCGTGATGGAGCCGGGCGCCGGCGTCAATATGCCTACTGAAGGCGTTAAAGCAGCCGCTAAAGCTGCACCGCCTATCATGAAAGTAATTACTGATATTTTCCCGACTAACGCCATGGAAGCCATGCTGAAAGCCAACATGCTGCAGATCATCGTTTTCAGCCTGTTCATGGGCATTGGTATCACCGCTGTCGGCGACCGTGCCAAAGCGCTGTACAATGTTTTTGACGGACTGGCAGAAGTCAGCTACAAGATCGTCGGCTTCATCATGAATGTAGCGCCGATCGGCGTTTTTGGCTTGATCACTCCTGTCGTTGCGGCTAACGGACCGGCTGTGCTGCTGCCACTTTTGAAGGTCGTTGTCGCCGTTTATCTGGGCTGCCTGCTGCACGCGCTCATCGTTTACGGCAGCCTGCTCAAATTTATCGGCAAGATCAGCCCGCTCAAGTTCTTTAAAGCGATCTTACCGGCACAGGTACTTTCGTTTACCAGCTGTTCGTCCGGCGGCACTCTGCCTGTCAGCATGCAGTGTATTCAGAAATTAGGCGTTTCCAAAGATATTTCCAGCTTCGTACTGCCTTTGGGCGCTACCATCAACATGGACGGCACTGCTGTTTATCAGGGGGTCTGCGCGCTTTTCATTGCGCAGATCTACGGTGTTGACCTTACTACCGGACAATATCTAACCATCGTCCTGACCGGCACGCTGGCTTCGATCGGCACTGCAGGCGTTCCGGGTGCGGGCTTTATCATGCTGACCATGATCCTGACCGCTATCGGCCTGCCGCTGGAAGGTTCTGCCCTGATCGCCGGTATCGACCGTATCCTGGATATGCCGCGTACCTGCGTCAACGTTACCGGTGACGCTACCGTCGCTTATCTGGTCGATAAAAGCGAAAAGTCTAAAATCGAAGAACCGCTCTATTAAAAAACAGCAGGGCTCTTTGACGGATGGGTTAAAACCCGTCCGTCTTTTATATTTCAAGAATAATTCACAACAGAAGGCAGGAAAAAAGCCGCGCACGCAGAAGGGATATAGGTAGAAATGGGGTTGTTGTATGGAAAAAATGGCTGAACTTACGAAACAGATCACCAAGCGACTTGAGCGACGTCCTGCCCGGATCGATAAAGCCGACCGTTTATGGGACGCCGCTGTTTTAGTGCCGCTGATAGATACGGAGAACGGCCCGGCAGTGCTCTTTGAAGTACGGGCGGCAGGTCTGGGCTGGCAGCCCGGCGATGTGTGTTTCCCCGGGGGCCGCTATGAATGCGGCGACGACAGCTTTGCGAAAACTGCTGTGCGCGAAACCTGCGAAGAGCTGGGGATCACGGAAGATAAAATAGAATTATGCGGCGAGCTGGATTATTTAGTGACGCATATGGGCCCGATCATCCATCCCTTTGTAGGTAAACTGGAGCATGATGTAAAATTAGCCTGTAACAGCGACGAGGTAGCCGAGATCTTTACAGTGCCGCTGGATTTTTTACTGCGTTTCGAGCCGCGGGTGGCTCATATGGAGCTGGCCAACCGTGCTACGGAGGATTTTCCTTTCGATCTGCTGCCGCGGCATCCGCGCGAGTGGCATAAACGCAAGGGCTATAATATTTATTTTTACGAGTATCAGGGGCATGTTATCTGGGGGCTTACAGCCCGGATCCTGCATGGCTTCCTCAAAAGATTTCAGAAGGAACTGCAGGCTAATATTTTGTAATTGCACGAGGGAAAGGAAGAAGCGGATTGAAGAAAATAATTTTGCTGGTCGTAGCGGCGATCGCTGCCGCCAGTTATCTGGCATATGCTTATATGAACGGTGATCCGATGTTCGGGACGCTGGCTAAAACTATGGATGACCTGCCGCGCAACGAACGTCTGGGGTCTAAACGCAATATTGTAGTCTTAGGCGTGGACGGCAGGGAAAAGGACGACGATCCCGGCCGCAGCGATACTTTGTTTGTGGTGATGTTCGATCCTAAAAGTAAAAATGTTTCCCTGCTGTCCATACCGCGTGACACCAGGGTGCGTATTCCGGGACATGGCTGGGACAAGATCAACCATGCCTATGCCTTTGGTGGGCACAAGCTGACGCAGCAGACGACGGAAGAGCTTTTGGGGATCCAGGTCAATAACTATGTGATGGTCGATTTCAGCGGCTTTGAAGGCCTGATAGACGCGATCGGCGGCATAGATATTGATGTGGAAAAGGATATGTATTATTATGACGACTGGGACGATTTCCTGATCGATCTTTCGGCAGGTCCGCAGCATCTGGACGGTAAAAAAGCGATCCAGTATGTGCGTTATCGTGACGAGGAAGGCGATATCGGCCGGATCAAACGGCAGCAGAAGTTTATGCTGGCGGTATACGAAAAGATCGCTTCGGCACAGATTTTGACGAAGATGCCGGGACTGGTTTCGGAGATCATGAAAATGGTCAAAACAGATTTGCCGGTTTCAGATATGCTGGCGATGGGCGGCGCTCTGCACGGCATGATGAAAGAGCAGGGCGGCCTGCAGATGGCGACGGTTCCTGGCACGCCGGAATATATCGACGAGATCAGCTACTGGATCCCGGATATTACCGACCTGCGCGAGCAGATGGTGGATATGCAGGGCGCGCAGATGACGGAGCGTTATCGTCAGGGCGCCGAAAAAATGGAAGCCGAATATAAACGTAACCTGATCGCTGCCCAGGAAAAAGAAAAGCAGCAGGCTGTGGAAGAGAAGCTGAAAGAAGAGGAACAGACAGAAAAGAAAATCAAAGCAGACGCTAAAGAGAAAAATAAAGAAAAAGCTGATGCCGAAAAGAAAGCCAAGTCGAAAAAGAGCAAGGCAGACGAACTGGGACCAGTGGAGACTAAAACAGAAGATAAAATGACTGCTGCACCGAAGGCTGTAAAACCGCCGGCTAAAGAAAGCAGCCGCGCTGTTGTATCTGTCAAAGTCGTTGACTGCAGCGGCAAAGGCGCCGGCAGTGATGTGGCAGCAAGGCTGGCGGCTATGGGCTTTGATGTCATCGACGGCGGCAGCGACCCCGAACGTGCTCAGACGACAGTGGTCTCTACCACCAGTAACGGCCGTGTGGTCAGTAAGCTGTCGACAGTGCCTTTCCCTTATACGCTGCGGATCCTGCGTGCAGATGATGCGGCTTATGACGCGGTGATTTTTATCGGTAAGGATTATCAATAAACCTTTGTCCAATGCAGGTAAATTGTCTTTGCACAAATTTTCTGAAAAAGGCAGAAAAGAGCTATTGCATATTGTATACAAAAATGCTATACTAAGAGTATCAAAACAGCCCCTCATTTGGCCCTTCTCGTAAGGGCTTTTTTTTTGCCTTTTTTCCAGTTTGCACTTTCTTTTTTTACAAAAACGGCTACAAAAGCCAGCTAATTATGCCATAAGTGGAAATAGAAACGGAAATATGCTAAAATATATACATATTGTAAAGGCGTCTGACTGAAATAAGAGCAGATACGTTAATTTGATCAAGGGAGGATGCGCAGTGAGAAACGATATCCATATCGTCTTGGACAGTATTGCTGTTGCAGAAGAAACACCCTTGCGGGATGATCCCCGCTGTCATGTAGTCCCCCTGCTTGTAAGGCACGGTGATACCGAATGGGTGGACGGAGAAAAAAACTTACAGGAAATGTTTGCCCTGGTGGAAGCCAGCGGGCAGCTGCCTAAAACTTCGCAGCCTGCCATTGGCAGATTTCTTGATTTATTTACGGAATTGGCCGGCGACGGCAAAAAGGTTATCGCGATCATGGTAGACGGAGTTTTGAGCGGTACTGTGCAGACGGCCCGTTTAGCGGCCCGGCAGGTCATGAGCGAGATCCCCGGCGCTGATATCCGCGTGTTCGACAGCCTGACGGCGGCCTGCCCGATCAGCGGCATGGCTATGGAAGTGCTGGCTTATGCGGAGACCGGCGCGGGGATGGACGAGCTGGAGGAATACCTGCAGGGACTGATCGCCCGCACGGAAAGTTATTTTTCTGTCAATACGCTGGAATATCTGCAGAAGGGCGGCCGCATCGGCGCGGTGGGAGCCTTAGTGGGTAATATCCTGGGCATTCGTCCTATCGTCCGTATCGACAAAGCCGGCGAGCTGACTGTTGTCGATAAATGCCGTACCCGTAAAAAAGTATTGCAGCGCATGGTCGAGCTTGCCGCTGCCAATGCCCCGATAGAAGCTGTTTATGTGGCGAATGCCGAGGCTCGGGAAGACGCTGAAACTTTGCGCCAAGCAATGTCGGAACTGTTCCCCGAAGTGCCTGTATTGGTAACGGGCATCGGAACGGTTCTGGCAGCACATTTAGGACCCGGCGTTATTGGCCTTTTTGTGCGGCGGCAGCGCTGAAGAAAGGTGCAGACTCGTTATGACAAGTAAACAAGAGGCGATCATCAGCGGCGAACAAATAAAAAATATGCTGCTGGGCGCTTACAGAAGTTTTGAAAAAAATTATCAATATATCAATGATTTGAATGTTTTTCCAGTACCGGACGGTGATACCGGTACTAATATGATGCACACGATGGCCGCAGTGGCGAGGGAGATCAGTCAGCTGCAGAACGCTACGGCTTCCGAGGTCGGGACGGTGGCAGCCCGCAGTGCGATCATGGGCGCCCGGGGTAATTCCGGCGTGATCCTGTCGCAGCTGCTGCGGGGGTTGGGCAAAGGCCTGGCCGGCAAGAAACGTGCTACCAGCAATGAAGTTGGCAAAGCCTTTCAGTTTGGTATCCTCTATGCCTACCGGGCCGTATCGAAGCCTGTGGAAGGCACGATCCTGACCGTGGCCCGCGCTATCGCCAAGGGCGCTTATCATGCGGTGCGTCATGGTGAAGACTTTGAAGCTGTTTTATGCGAAGCGCTGGAGAGCGGTAAAAAGGAACTGGCACGTACGCCTGAACTGCTGCCGGCACTGAAAGCGGCTGGTGTAGTGGACGCCGGCGGCCAGGGACTGATAGTTTTTCTGGAAGGTTGTCTGGCAGGGTTCCGCGGCGAGGACGCCGGCGAACTGCAGCTGCCTCCGGCCAAACCGTCTTTTGCCAATGAGATCGAAATGGAAGTCGATCTGGAAAATCCTTACTGTACGGAATTTATCGTCAAAGACGCCGCCGTTAAGGAAGACGTTGTACGTGAGGCCTTACAGCCTCTGGGCAATTCGCTGATCGTGGCCGTGGTCGGCGATATCGTCAAAGTGCATATCCACAGCAAGGCTCCCGGTCTGGTGCTGCAGCAGGGGCTGAGCTGGGGGTCGCTGCACGATATCAAGATCGATAATATGGCTGAGCAGCATCAGCACCGCGTCGTAGGCCCACAGACTGAAAAGCAGGGGCTGGCCGTGTTGTCGGTGGCAGCGGGCAACGGTATCGCCACGATCATGCATCAGCTGGGCGCGGCCGAGATCATCAGCGGCGGACAGAGCATGAACCCTCCTGTAGAGGCGTTTATCAAAGTTATTGAAAATGGTTCGGCCGAACAGTACATTATTTTGCCGAACAATAAAAATATCATTTTGGCGGCCGAGCAGGTCAAAAAACTGCTGGGTGCGGCGCAGGTGGATTATGTGCCGACGACCAATCTGGCGCAGGGACTGGCGGCTTTGCTGCATTTTGACGCGGCTAAAACGCTGCAGGAAAACAGCGCCGTGATGCGCCGCGAGGCCAGGGAGGCTCACAGCGCGGCTGTCAGTATTGCCGTGCGTGACAGCGTCGTCAACGGGATCACTGTCAAAAAAGGCCAGTATATCGGACTGCTGGAAGACAAGATCGTCTATGCCGGCGTAACGCTGGCGGAAGTCACGGCGGCAACGGTCAAGCTGGCCGGCAGCGACTGGGAACTGATCAGCCTTTATTATGGCAGCGATCTGACGCAGGAGGAAGCTGAGAAAATCGCCGCAGAGCTGGAAGCTTTGGACGGCGCTTGGGAAGTAGCTGTTTTTGACGGTGGTCAGCCGCTGTATCCGCTGCTGTTGTCGTTAGAATAAAAATCAATAATCTGCAGGCCCTGCCGTGCGGCGGGGCTTGTTTTATATTGCAGGAATGAGGGGAAGCAATGCAGGAGATCATGATCGCGATCGTTTTGGGGATCGCCGTAGGTTGCAGTGACCTGTTGGATTACAATGTCAAAAAATGGCTCAGCCGTTTATCGACGGTCAGCCTGTTCATTATGCTGCTGTGTCTGGGGGCTAAGATCGGCTGCGACGCGGAGCTTTTGGGCAAGCTGGCTCAGCTGGGCGGCAAATCGCTGGTCATGGCGCTTTTTATCATTGGCGGCAGCGTACTGGCGTTGTGGCTGGTGCTGAAACTGTTTGCCAAAACGGCGGCCCGGGCGGAAGGGAGCGATGAATGATGGTCTACGCGATTTTCGCCTTTATCGCTTTAGGTATCGCCGGCGGTTATTGTTTTTTGGGTCTGGAACATAAGGAGCTGCTGGATGAGATTCTGATGTCGGCGTTATATTTCATGGTCTTTGTCGCCGGGATCGAGATCGGCGGCAACCGGCATATCATCAAAAAAATCTGTAATCCGCAGAGTATTTTGCTGGCGGTAGTCATCCCCACGGCTGTCACACTGGGCAGTCTGGGCGGCGCTGCGCTTTCTTCCTTTGTCACCGGCATGACACTGCAGGACGCTTTGCTGGTAGGCAGCGCTTTGGGCTGGTACAGCCTTTCTTCCGTAGTGATCAGCACGCTGTACAGCGTTGAGGTCGGGACGATCGCTTTTTTGGCCAATATGCTGCGGGAGGTGCTGGCTTTTCTGTTCATACCGCTGCTGGTCAAGCTCAACAAGTTCCTGGCGCTGGCACCTTCGGGAGCCGCAACTATGGATTCGGGCCTGCCGGTGGTGATCAAATATACCAATATCCACGTCGGCCTGTTTGCCTTCATCAACGGCCTGCTGCTGACGCTGCTGGTACCGGTACTGCTTTCGCTGCTGATGCCGGGACAGTGAAATAAAAACGTAAAATAAAAAACTCCCGTTCTTGTTTATAGCAAGAGCGGGAGCTTTTGTTTTCAGCAGAAAAATTCGTTGCTTTTATAAAGATCCTTGATCGGCGCCAGCTTCTGAGCGATCATGGCCTGTGCCTGCGGCGGTAGTGAACGGGCCTGCTGCGGGCAGACCACGGTGCAGCGTAAGCACAGGATACATTTTTGGGGGTCCGTCGTTTGCGGCTGACTGCCGGGAATAGCATGAGTGGGGCAGGTAGCGGCGCACAGACCGCAGCTGGTGCAGGACTCGCTGACCTGCGGGACAACAGGCATGGGCTGCCAGTCTTTATAGGGGCGGTTGCCTGGTATCGTCGTCAGCGGCGCTGTCTCCGTCTGCAGTTTAGAAGTGATCTGGGCAGCAAAAGCAGCCAGCTGCTTCTGATCGTCAGCATTCGGACGTCCGGTTGCGACGCTGCGCAGCATCGAATGTTCGGCCAGCACCGCAGCGGCGGCGATGACCTGAAAGCCCTGATTGGTCAGGCAGTCACTCAATTCCAGCAAGGCGTCTTCATAGGCGCGGTTGCCATAGGCGACCAGGGCGACCGCTCTGGTTCCCTGCCCCTGCAGTGCTGCCAGCTGTTTCAGGGCAAAAGCCGGTACCCTGCCGCCGAAAACTGGTACGGCAACGACGATAACGTCGGCTTTGGTGAAGGTCTGCCCTTTGAGATCAGGTACGGATAAATCTATTTCCGTAAGCGGGGCGGTGCCAGCCAGTGCCTCTGCAAGCATCAGGGCTGCTTTTCTGGTGCCGCCTGTAGGACTGAAATAAGCGGCAGCTATTGCTGCCGGCTTGTTGGCCGTTGTTGTCATAAGACCATCTCCTTCATGGTTCTGCTTGCTGGCTCTGGCCGATCTGGGGCTGTTGCTCCGGCTGCCGGCAAAACATTTTTTATTCGGATACCGGTTTTTTGGTCTGTTTCAGGCTCAGACCGATACGGTTGTGCTGTTCGTCGATGCTGATGATGACCGGTTCGATAACGTCGCCGACACTGACTACATCCAGCGGGTGGCGGAAGCGGCTGTTGGACAGTTCGCTGCGGTGGATCAGGCCGCTGGTTTTCAGGCCGATATCTACAAAAACGCCGAAATCGACGACATTTTGGACTGTACCCTTGACGACGCTGCCGATTTCCAGATCGCTCAGCTTAGCGACTTTTTTGCGGGTCAGCGGTGCCGGGGCATCTTCGCGCGGGTCGCGTCCCGGACGTGTCAGCGCTTCCAGAATATCGGTCACCGTCGGCAGGCCGGCGTCCATCTTGGCAGCAAGAGCAGCGGCATCAGCTTTGGCAGCCGCCTCCTGAACGGCAGGCTCGTTGCAGTGATTCAGGTCAAAGCCCAGCTCCGCCAGGATCTGCTCTGCTAAAGCATAGCTTTCGGGGTGGACGGAGGTGTTGTCCAAAGGATTCTTAGCCTGGGCAATACGCAGAAAGCCGGCGCATTGAGTAAAGGCTGCCGGGCCTAAACGCGCGACCTTTAAAAGTTCTTTGCGTCTGCGGAAAGCGCCGTTGTCGTTACGGTAAGCGATGATATTTTTGGCTACGGTGCCGGAGATGCCGGCCACATAGCCGAGCAGTGCCGGCGAAGCCGTATTCAGCTCGACGCCGACGTGGTTGACGCAGGATTCGACGACGGTGCCCAGTGTGGCTGTCAGTTCCTTCTGGTTGACGTCATGCTGATATTGGCCGACGCCGATGGCCTTGGGTTCGATTTTGACCAGTTCGGCCAGCGGGTCCTGGACGCGGCGGGCGATGGAAACTGCTCCGCGCAGAGAAACGTCGAGGTCGGGCAGTTCTTCACGCGCCAGCTTGGAAGCGGAATAAACGGAAGCGCCCGCTTCGCTGACGATGAGATAGGCCAGCTCCAGCTGGTGTTTTTCGATCATCTGGGCCGTAAATTCTTCGGTTTCAAAAGAGGCCGTGCCGTTGCCGATAGCGACCAGAGTAACTTTATGTCTGGTCACCAGCTCTAGAAAACCTGCTTCCGCCTGCTCGCGCTGATGCTGGCTGCCGGTGATGTACAGCGTGTTGATCGCCAGTGTGCGCCCATTGGGATCGATGACGGCAGCTTTACAGCCGGTACGGTAGCCTGGGTCAAGGCCCAAAACTGTATGGCCGGCGATCGGCTGCTGCAGAAGCAGCTGCCGCAGATTGGCGGCAAAGATCGAGATCGCCTGTTTTTCAGCTTTCTCTGTCAGTTCATTGCGCAGCTCCCGTTCCAGCGAGGGAAAGAGCAGGCGTTTGTAGCTGTCGGCTACGGCGTTTGTATAAAGCTCGGTCCAAACTGTATGCGGCTGGATCTTCAATTTTTGCGCCAGTTTATTCAGCATGGCTTCGGTCGGATAATTTAAGGTGAGCTTCAGGCAGTTTTTACTTTCGCCGCGGTTTAGGGCCAAAATGCGGTGGGGCGGCAGCTGGCGTACAGGTTCGGCGTATTCCTTATACATCAGGTAGTCCTGGCCTGCGGTTTCGTCAACTGTCAGCGTTGAAGCAAGCTCGGCGCCCTTCCAGAGCTCTTTGCGGATCAGCTCACGGATATCGGCACGGTCGGAAATATCTTCGGCTACGATGTCAGAGGCGCCGGCCCAGGCTTCTTCAACAGTATTGACGCCTTTTTCCGGATCGATATGCAGGCCGGCCAGTTTGTCTAAAGTCAGTGCCGGCTGAGCCTGGGCCATGATCAGTTCAGCCAGCGGTTCCAGACCTCGTTCACGGGCGATCTGGGCCCGGGTACGTTTTTTAGGGCGGTAAGGCAGATACAGGTCTTCCAGCTCCTGCATTTTTACAGCAGCCTGGATCTGGCTTTCCAGTTCCGGAGTCAGTTTTTCCTGTGCGGTTATCGATTCCAGGATATCCTGCCGGCGTGTTTCCAGATTACGCAGATATTGGGCACGTTCGCTGATCGTGCGGATCTGTTCTTCATCCAGCGATCCTGTAACTTCCTTGCGGTAACGGGCGACGAAGGGGATCGTGTTGCCGTCGTCCAGCAGCTCCAAAGTTGCGGCTACCTGCTGCGCTTTGACCGACAATTCGCCGGCAATCAGTTGTTCAATGGTCATGGGTCTACCTCTTTCTTGTGTATAGATAATAATAAAATTCGCTTTTAATTAGTAAAATCCTTGTGGAAGTTTTGTGAAATCTGTTTCAGGAGCAGCAATTAAAGGATATAAAATATTGACAAGAAAAAGTTTCTTTATTATAATTTAGTAAATAATAGATAAAAATTATCTAAAACTAAACAGGCAATGAATGCCGAACAAGGAAACATTTCCGCCAAGGAGGTAAATCATGTTAAACAACCAGGAACTGACTGCTCTGCTGCGTCAAAACGGTTATAAAGTCACACCGCAAAGATTGGCAGTTTATGAAGCGCTGGCTAATACCAAGCAGCACCCCAGTGCTGAAATGCTGTTCGGCACCTTGCAGCCTAAATATCCTTCCATGAGCTTTGCTACGGTTTATAAAACCGTCGAGATCCTCAATAAGCTGGGGCTGATCCAGATCATCAATACCGGTGAAGACAGCTTCCGCTATGATGCCGATATCAGCGAGCACAGCCACGTGCAGTGCACTGTCTGCGGCCGCGTCGACGACGTGCCTGCCCTCAATGACAGCTCTCTGATCGCGAAGGTGGAAGCAGCAAGCGGCTACAGCATCGACAAGCACCAGTTTTATTTCTTTGGCGTTTGCGAGAAGTGCCGTAAAAAACACTGAGTATCAAAAAGACGCTGCAGCGCCCCGGTCTTATGGCCGGGGCTTTCTTTATTGCCGGCGCAGGTTTTTATTATCTGACAGGTAGAATATTGTTGGTGTATAATCACAATAAACAGTCATAATTAAATTTATGGCTGTATTTTTATAAAAATTTACTTTTTTGTCAAAGCAGAAAGTGTAAAGTTTTGATATAATATATAGAAGCAAAAATCATTACAGAAGATGAGGAGGAGTCGGGGATGACGATTGCGCAGCATCTTGAACATACTTTATTAAAGCCCGAAGCAACTGTGGAGGATATCATGCTGCTTTGCAGCCAGGCCAAAGAGCAGGCGCTGCTTGGAGTTTGTGTGAACCCCTGTTATGTGGCACTGGCCAGACATCTGCTGAGCGGTACCGACGTCAAAGTTGTAACAGTGGTGGGATTCCCGTTGGGAGCAACATTTTCCGAAGTCAAGGCGCTGGAGGCCAAAATGGCGGTCGAAGCGCACGCTGATGAAATAGATATGGTTATGAACATTGCCGCTTTTAAAACCGGGGATCATGCTGCCGTGGTCAGCGATATCCGCAGTGTGGTCGAAGCGGCGAAACCGTTTCCGGTCAAGGTGATCATCGAAGCCTGTCTGCTGACTGACGCTGAAAAGCGTACAGCCTGCCGTTTGGTTGCTGAAGGCGGTGCGGCCTTTGTCAAGACCAGTACTGGCTTTAATCAGGGCGGAGCTACTGTCGGCGACGTGGAGCTGCTGGCAGCGGAGGCTAAAAAATATGGACTGAAGGTCAAGGCCGCCGGCGGTATCAGAGATGCGGCAGCAGCGCAGGCCATGCTGGACGCCGGAGCTGAACGCATCGGCACCAGTGCCGGCCATAAAATAGCGGCAGGCGAAGCATGAGCAGTGAGTTTGAAATCACGATCCTGGCCAGCGGCAGTAAAGGCAACGCTGCCGTGATACGTGCCGGCGAGCAGGCTTTTCTGGTCGATGTTGGCATCAGCTGCCGTCAGCTGACGGAACGGCTGAGTCAGGTCGGCATGAAACCGGAGAACCTGACAGGCGTGCTTTTAACGCACGAGCATAACGACCACGTGAAGGGCCTGCCTGTCTTTTGCCGTAAATACCGGCTGCCGGTCTTTGCCAACGAAAAAACCTGGCAGTATCTGCCGAAAAAAAGCGAAATGGAACGCAGCTGCTGCCGGTTGCTGCCTAAAAGCCTGAGCAGCGGCAGTCTGGAAATAATCCCCTTTGCCGTCCCGCATGACGCGGCAGCTACAGTAGGCTACGTTTTTAAAAGCGGCGGCAGTAAATGTGTATATCTCACCGACGTAGGCTTTGTAACAGACGAGGTGCGGCAGAATATAGCGTCTGCCGACGTAGTGGTGCTGGAGGCCAATCACGATGAGGATATGCTGAAAAATGGCAGTTATCCGCAGATACTCAAGCAGAGGATCTTAGGGACGCGCGGGCATTTATCCAATGTTTCGGCAGCCTGGCTGCTGGCGCATATGGAGCGTCTGCCGGAGGAGGTCTTTCTGGCGCATCTGAGCCAGGAAAACAATCTGCCTTCCCTGGCCCTGCAGACAGTGCGGGGCATCCTGGAAGCGAACGAAGTGGGCGCGGATACAAAAATTTATATTACCTCGCAGGAGAACATAGTGAAAAATTATGATTGAGGAGTGTTGATATGGAGAGAAGTATTATGAAAAAAACCGTGAATATCTTTTTCTGCGCTCTGCTGGGAGCTGCAGTACTCATCGGCGGCTGCAGCGATAACAACAAAGCGGAAGCAGTGAAGGAACAAAAAACTGCCGCGGCAGCGCCGAAGGACGCCAGCCTTTCGGGCGCCCGCAATACGCCTATCGTAGTGGCAGCCAAGAAAGTAGGCCCGGCGGTAGTCGGCATCACTAATAAAGCCTATGTACGCGATATTTTCAACCGGGTGCAGCTGACGGAACGCGGCACCGGTTCCGGCGTTATTTACGATAAATCCGGCCTGATCGCTACCAATAACCATGTTGTTGAAGGCGCGTCGGAGATCATCGTCAGTCTGACAGACGGACGCAGCGTCAAAGGCAAGGTTTTGGGTGCCGACGCGGCTACAGATCTTGCCGTAGTCAAGATCGATGAAAGCAATCTGCCCGTTGCTGATTTCGGGGATTCTTCCACCTTGCAGGTGGGCGAGCCAGCTATCGCCATCGGCAACCCGCTGGGGCTGGAGTTCCGCGGCAGTGTCACAGCCGGCGTGATCAGTGCGCTGAACCGCTCGATCCAGCTGGGCGAACGTAAATTCAATCTGATCCAGACCGACGCGGCGATTAACCCGGGCAATTCCGGCGGCGCGCTGGTCAATGCGGAAGGCGAAGTCGTGGGTATCAATTCCGCGAAGATCGCTGTTTCCGGCGTTGAAGGAATCGGCTTTGCGATCCCCATCAATTCGGCCAAACCGATCCTGGACGAGCTGGCTAAAAAAGGACGCGTAGTGCGCCCGTACATTGGCGCCAGCCTGGTCGATAAGGATATTGCCAACCGTTACGGCTTTGATATCGACCTGCATGACGGCATCTTCGTTATGAAGGTCTGGGAAGGCAGTCCTTCGGCTAAAGCCGGTCTGCGCCCCGGCGATATTATCCTCAAATTCAACGGCGAGAAGATCGACAAAGTAGTAGAGCTGCGCGGCAAGCTGGCTGAGCTGAAAGTCGGCGACAGCGTGGACGTTGTGGTCCTGCGCGGCGGCGCCGAAGAAACCATTCATATGACGCTGGAAGAAATTCCCGAGGAAAACCGTTAAATGAAGATCACTATTGCCTGTGTGGGTAAGATCAAGGAAAAATACCTGACGGCAGGCATCGAAGAATTTACAAAACGGCTGCAGCCCTTTTGTAAGCTGGAAACGATCGCTATCAGTGAAGAAAGGATGCCGGAAGATCCGTCGCCGGCCCTGAAAGAGCAGGTGCTGGGCAGGGAAACGGAGCGTTTGCTGGCGGCAATTCCTGAAAATTCCCATGTGATCCTGCTGGACGTTATCGGCAAGCCTGTAAGCTCGCCGGAGCTGGCTGAGAAAATCGATAAGCTGGCCCTGGCCGGCAGCAGTCATATCACCTTTGTGATCGGCGGCGCTTTTGGTTATACGGACGCTTTGCGGCGCCGGGCCGACGAGCGCATTTCCTTCTCCAAAATGACCTTTACCCACCAAATGATCCGGCTGCTGCTGGTAGAGCAGATCTATCGTGCCTTTAAGATCAGCCGCGGCGAAAAATACCACTGGTAAGCAAACAGCCCTGATAATGCATCAGGGCTGTTTTTGCTTGTAAAGAAAAAGTTTTATTTGACATGGAGTAAACTTCAGGGTTTATGATACAATTAAGAAAGAATGATTTGGCATTTGGAGGGATACTATGCGAAGCTGTAAAAAATATCTGCTGCTGTTGGGGCTGCTGTTGCTGGCGGTAGTTGGCGGCTGCGGCGGGATCGGTTATGAAGTAACGGATGAAAATAAACCGGTTGCGATCAAAAGTCCGGAAGGTCTGCCCAGCAATCCCAAAATACTGATCGTGTATTTCTCACATACAGGCAATACGCAGCTGGCGGCCTGGCAGGTGCAGGCTGCGGTCGGAGGTCAGCTGTTTGAACTGCAGACGGCCGAGGCGTATCCTGATGATGCCGAAGCCTGCGGCGCAAGGGCCAGGCAGGAACTAAAGGAAAATATCAGGCCGGCGCTGGCGTCAGATCTGACTGATATTTCCCGGTATGACACGATCTTTATCGGCTATCCGATCTGGTATGGCCGGGCGCCCATGGCGGTACAGACTTTTCTGACGGCGCATGACTTCAGAGGCAAGGTGCTTGTGCCCTTTGCTACCAGCAATAAAAGCGGTATTGAGAAAAGCGTGCAGGAACTGCAGGCTGTTTGCCCGCAGGCCGATTTTACCAGAGGGCTGGCGTTGCAGGACATTGGTACCGGGAAGATGCAGCGGCTGATCAGCAGCTGGCTGGAAGGCGTACGCGGTGAAGTAGACGCCTTTAACAAAAAACGGGCAGTGCAATAGCGGCAGCAAAAAAGACCTGTGCTGATTTTGAGGTCAGTACAGGTCTTTTGTATGCGTCCGTTATCAGGCATTGTCGGGAATGACCTGATTGATACAGGCAATGGCATTCAGTGTGCGGGGAAAACCGATATAGGGCAGACACTGGGTAACTGCGTCCAGCAGCAGTTCCTTATCGTTGCCGACATTAAGATTGGCCTGCACATGGGCCTTGACCTGCGGCTCCGCACCGCCGATAGTGCTGATGGCGCAGAGGGTGATCAATTCCCGCATCTGCAGATCCAGTCCGCTGCGGGTATAGGTATCGCCAAAGCAGAATTCGGAAAGATAGTTGGCGATATGCTTTTGGTTAGCCGGAGAATTTTTATGCAGGGCGGCAATGTGTTCTGCGCCGAAAATATCACTCTGCACTTGAAAGCCGTCCTCAAAGCGTGTCGCTTCGGTCACGGTTGCCTGGTCTGGCAGCGGCAGACTGATGCCCTGCTTGGCAAAGATTTTGTTGCTGATCTCTAAAGCGCTGACGGTTTTGGGAAAGCCGATGTAGGGAGCGCATTGGTAGATGGTTTCTTTGATTTCTATCGGCGTCGCGCCTGTTTTGAGTGCGGCGTCGATATGTTCCGGTAGAGCGTCGAAAGCCTGACTGGCTGTCAGCGTGGTGATTGTTACTAATTCTCTTTGTTTATCGGTCAGTTTACCGCGGTTATAGACGTCGCCGTAGATAAAATTGTCCATAACAGCGGCAAAACCGGGATCGGTTTTTGCCAGGCTGCTCTGACTGCCGCCAAAAAGCTGGGTCTGTTTTTCCTGTGCTGCGGCGACACGGTTTTTAGAAGCGGCACAAACGCTCATTTTGCCGATCGTAAAGATAACTCCGCTTAAAATTAAAGACACTGTAAGGAACATGGAGATAAAATTTTTCATAGACTGATCCTCGCTTTCTGAAATTTTATTTTGTAGTCCTTTTATAACTGAAGATTCTGCAGCCAGTTATCAAGTTCCGAATCGGCTGGCGGATATTTTTGTAATTCTTCCGGCGGTAATTTCTCATCGACGCCGTCAGCATTCAGCAATGCTGCTCCGGGAACGCTGCGTCTGTCCAAAGCTAAGCCGGTCAGGACTCTGGCGTTCGGTGCCGCTTTAGCAGTATCGGCAAAATAGGAACCGGCGCCATAACCGCCGTGGGTGCAGAAAGGCACTACGGTTTTATTTGCCAGGTCGTGTTCGCCCAGGAAGGTCGCTACAGGCGGCGCCATAGTCCCCCACCAGATCGGTGAACCAAGAAAGATAACATCATAATCGGCAATGTTGGCGAGTTTATTTTTCAACGGCGGTTTGTAACCGCTGCGAACTTCGCGCAGACCTTGTGAGTCTACGCTGCGGTAATCGGTAGTGCTGTAAGGAGTAGCTGGTTCTATGGCAAAAAAATCACCGCCGATCTTGTTTTGCAGCAGCTGCGCTGTCTTATAGGTATTATTACTGTAAGAAAAATAAGCAATCAGTATCTTTTTGCCTTGAAGGGCGGGCACTGCTGATTGTTCTGCTGCCGCTGCGGCAGTTATTGTTTTCGGCACGGGAGTTTGTGCGGTTTCTTTAGTGGAAGCGCCGCCACAGCCGGTAAGGGCGACAGTCAGCACAAGAGTCAGCGAAGTAGTAAGTATTTTTCTGAGCATGATAGATTCTCCTCCTTGTAAGTTTAGGTTTATTCTATTCCTTAGAGTTAACTTCAAGTCAAGGGTTTTCAGAAATTTTTAGGTTTATTTTTCTGAAGCAGGATATAATTATAATATAAGAGAAGTGTTTTGCAGGTCTGCGGTTTTTAGGAAGAGGCAATATGATGAGCATCAGTACCAGCTGGGGAACAGATATTGAGGCAGTTTTTTTCGAACCGGTTCTTTTGAAAAATTTTACTTGACTTGGAGTCAACTCCATTAGATATGATGCAGTTAAGCGGTGGTATGCTAATTATTTAAACGGAGAAAGCAGGTAATATTTATGAAAAAGCTGAAAAGATTTTTAATGGTTCTGAGTCTGGCGGCAGTTGGCTGTATGCCCGGTGATGGACAGGCTTTGGCCCAGGAAAATATAACAGGAACGGAGTGGGCAATGATGTCAGAAACAAATTTAAGCGTTTTTCCCAGAGGTGAAAAGAACGAGGCTTATGCACAATATTTTGTAGGGCAGAGTTATTTACAAATGCTGTCAACGGAGCGGGTAGTGATCGGTAATGTGACTTTTGAACCGGGCTGCCGCAACAACTGGCATATCCACCATAAGGGCGGCCAGATATTACTGGTCACCGGCGGGCGTGGTTATTATCAGCAGTGGGGCCAGCCGGCACGTGAGCTGCATCCCGGAGACGTGGTCAATATTCCGCCCGAAGTGAAACACTGGCATGGCGCTGCCCCTGACAGCTGGTTTGCGCATCTGGCGGTCGAGGTGCCGGCAGACGGGGCCGCTAATGAATGGCTGGAACCTGTTACAGATGCGGAGTATAATATTTTAAAATAAAGGAGCAAAAATAATGCTGGGTAAATTTGTTTATGCCAATCCTACTAAATTGTATTTTGGTGAAAATTCTTTAGAGTATTTGCCAGGTGAACTGGAACGTTATGGTAAAAATATAATGCTGGTCTATGGCGGCGGTTCAATCAAGAAAAACGGTATCTATGCCAAAGTCGTGCAGCTTTTGACGGACAGCGGCAAAACAGTTTTTGAAGATGCGGGCGTAATGCCCAATCCTTCGCTGGAAAAATTATACGGGGGCTGCAGGATCGCCAAAGAAAATAAGGTCGATCTGATCCTGGCCGTCGGCGGCGGTTCGGTCTGCGATTATGCCAAGGCTGTTTCAGTAGCTGCGTATTGTGAGGAAGATCCGTGGGGTAAATATTATCTGCGCAAGGAAGAAGTAAATAATAAGATCATTCCTGTGGGCTGTGTTCTGACGATGGTGGGGACAGGTTCGGAGATGAACGGCGGTTCAGTTATTACCAATCATGCGGCCAAAGCCAAGATTGGGCGGGTGTTCGGCGAAGAGGTGTTCCCCAGGTTTTCGATCCTTGATCCGACCTATACTTTTACCTTACCGCGTTATCAGATGGTGGCAGGCTTCTTTGATATCATGTCGCATATTCTGGAGCAGTATTTTTCGGGGACTGACGATAATACCTCCGACTACATTATGGAAGGGCTGTTGCGGTCGCTGATCCACAGCTCCAGGATCGCAGTAAAAAATCCTGAAGATTATGAAGCCCGAAGCAATATCATGTGGACCGCTACCTGGGCGCTGAATACGCTGGTAGCCAAAGGTAAAGCGACGGACTGGATGGTACACATGATCGGCCAGTCGATCGGCGCTTATACGGATGCTACACATGGAATGACTTTAGCGGCGGTATCAATACCTTATTACAGGCATATCCTGCCTTACGGCCTGACAAAATTTAAACGCTATGCCGTCAATGTCTGGGACGTGCGGCCGGAGGGCAAAACTGATGAGCAGATAGCGGAGGCAGGCCTGGCGGCTATGGAAAGCTATATGCGGGAGCTGGGACTTGTGCTGAATGGCAGGGAGCTCGGTATGGACGAAACGATGCTTGAAGGTATTGCCCAGGGATCGTTTATTCTTGAGGGCGGCTATAAGGTGCTGAATAAAGACGAGATCATTGCGATATTGAAGGAAACGCTGCAAGCGTAAAAAAACAGAGTCTGCGAATTAATCGCAGACTCTGTTTTTTGATTATGTAGATTTTTTGTAAACTGCTTGACTGTGAGTTAACTCCAGCGTTTACACTGAAAGCAGTACAGGAAAGAGGCGGTAAAATATGTTTAAAATTTTTCAGCGTCGTTGCACGCAGCTGGCGGCAGCGGTACTCTATAATGGCCGCGGTGCGGCGTATCTGTTTGGAGCCGATCAAAACTGGAAAAATGTCTGTCTGCCGGGTGTAAATTGCGGCTATTGCCGCTATGCTGAGGCTGGCTGTCCCTGGGGCATGACGCAGCATACCCTGTCTGGCTTTGCCCTGCCCTTTGGCTGGAAGGTCTGGGGCTTTCTGGTTTTGAGCGCTCTGTTGCTGGGAAGGCTGCTTTGCGGCTGGCTGTGTCCTTTCGGATTTGCGCAGGAGCTTTTAGATAAAATACCGGCAGTCAAACTGCCTAAAAATAAACTTACTTACTATTTATCATACTTTAAATATGTGATCCTGCTGCTTTTTGCCGGTGATATTTATTTTTTTGACCTGCATGGGTTGGACTGGCGCTGGGTCATTGGTGTTTTTGTTGTGGCGGCAGTCTTTATCTATCGGCCCTTTTGCCGCTTCTGCTGCCCGCTGGGCGCTTTTTACAGCCTGTTCAACAGGGTGGCCGTTTTCGGCATGAGCGTCGACCGGCGCAAATGCACAGGCTGTCAGCTTTGTGTGCGCAGCTGCCTGATGGATTGCAGGCGGGTTGGTGACAGAGAATGTATCGGCTGCGGTAAATGCCGGCAGGTCTGTCCCACCAAAGCTCTTTCTCTGGGCTGTAAATATTAAGGAAATAATAAAAAAATAACCTGCTTCAAGCAGGTTATTTTACTTTTCGGCTCACATCAGCAGTCCGGCACAGCCGGCCAGCAGCATCAGCGGGATCGCGCCCAGATTGCGGCAGTAATGCAGATAAAAAAGCACCGCCGTCAGCAGCGTTGGCCAAAGTTTAAAATACGGCAGCAAAGCTTCCAGCGTGACGCCGCCGGCCGCGGGGAAAAAGGTGACCCGCATAAAGAAGAAAACTGCTGTCAGCATCAGGGCGATGACTGAAGGGCGCAAGCCGTTGAGGATACCCTGGACGGCCAGTGAAGAATTGAATTTTTTGAGCGAGCGGGCCACGATGGCGACAAGCACGAAAGAAGGCAGACTGACACTGAAGGTCGCTACAAAAGAACCCAGCAGGGCATGCCAGAATTCCGGGCCGCAGACTCTGGCGCCCACGTAGGTCGCCGTATTGACAGCGATAGGGCCGGGGGTGATCTGCGAGATCGTGATGATGCGCGCATATTCAGCTGCAGGTATCCAGCCGCGGCCAACGACCTCCTGCTGGATGATGCTGATCATTGCCAGACCGCCGCCAAAAGAAAAAAGCCCGATTTTGAAAAAGACAGTGAATAATTCCCAGTACAGCATCATTTCGCAGCCCTCCCCAGATATTTAGTGGCGACGTAACCAAGCAGCGAAGCCAGCAGCACGATCACGGCTATATCAAGATGAAAAAAATAAATGCCCAGCAGTGCAAAGGCCAGAATGAACCAGCCGAAATTGTTTTTGATGGAATAAGGGATCAATTTCAGGGTCGCGGCAATCAGTAAAGCAGTGATAGCGGAATTGACGCCGTCAAAAAATTTCAGGATATGGGGGTGCTGGTCAAAGCCGCTGGCCGTGAAGAGCGTAACGATGACGAAAATAATGACGAAGGAAGGCAGCACCACGCCGATAGTCGTTATCAGCGAACCTTTCAGTCCACCCAGTCTGTAGCCAAGAAAGGTGGAAGCATTGACGGCGATGACGCCGGGCAATGACTGCGAGAGCGCCAGCACATCAGTAATATCTTCATTGCCGATCCATTTTTGCTTTTCCACAAATTCGTCGCGGATCAGCGGGATCATGGCCGGGCCGCCGCCGATCGTGAACAGTCCAATCTTAACGAAAACAAGAAACATATGCAGATAACGCGGGTGCTTAGTGTCCATAATGGCCGCCTCTTTTCAGTCTGATAAATGGTGATACTTTAATTATCGGCTATCTGCCTCAGGATTACAAGCCCGGTTGAGATCGGCAGCAGGGTCGTCTATGGCTTTTGGACCAAGATATAGTATGAAAAGTAAAATCAATACCAGATATAGAGAAAAACTGCCCACGCTATGACGCTAACGAATAACGGCAGTCTAAAAAGGCATAAAATAAACCCTCCGCAGTTGCAGCGGAGGGTGTGCAGTTAAATCAAAGATGTTTTTTTTCGATCAGTACGCCTACGGAAGTCCGCCATTTTAAAATAATGGCGATGATAAGGCTGACAACAAAGCAGGCGGAGAAGAAATACAGGGTAATGGAATAGCTGTTGGTCGTTTCACGGATCCAGGACAGCAGGAGCGGACCGGCGATACCTGCCATACCCCAGGCAGTCAGGATCTTGCCGTGGATCGCGCTGAGTTCTTTAGTGCCAAACAGATCGCTGAGGAAAGCAGGCATACAGGAGAAGCCGCCGCCGTAACAGGAAATGATGACAAAGACGATCAGCTGGAAGATAAAGGCGCTGCTTGTTTCTGCCAGCGAATAAAAAGCAATGATCTGGATCAGGAAAAAGACTACGTAAACAGTGCTGCGCCCGATATAGTCGGAAATAGTCGACCAGAAGATACGTCCCAGACCGTTGATCAGACCGATGATGCCGACCATGGAGGCCGCCGCCATCGGCGTCATTTTTACTACTTCCTGCGCCATGGGCGAGGCTACGGCCAAAAGACCGATGCCGCAGGTGATGTTGGTAAAGAAGATCCACCAGAGGGCGTAAAACTGCCAGGTCTTGCGTGCTTCTTTAGAAGTGAACTGGGTATCCGGCAGCATGCTTTTGACGTTGCTGCTGGCCGGGCCGCCGTTACTGGCTTTAGGCGGTTCCAGATATAAAGCCGACGCGGCCATGATGACCATGTACGCGCAGCCGAGGATGATAAAGTTCTGTACTAAACCGTATTTAGCAACTAAAATCTGCATCAGCGGGCCGGCGATCAGGCTGGCAAAGCCGAAGCCCATGATAGCCAGGCCGGTGGCAAAGCCCCGATTGTTGGGGAACCATTTGACCAGCGTGGAAACAGGGGTGATATAACCTGTGCCCAGGCCGATGCCGCCGATCACGCCGTAACAGATATACAGCAGTGTCAAGCTGTGCAGGTGCAGCGCCAGCGCCGTACCGAACATGCCCAGACCAAAAAAGCAGGTCGAGGTGAGGCCGCTTTTACGCGGACCGTATTTTTCTACATAATCGCCTAAGAATCCCGCCGACAGGCCGAGAAATAAGATCGCGATCGAAAAAGTCCAGGTCGTTTCCTTCAGGGTAAAACCCATAGCCTGCATAATGGGCTTGGTCAGTACGCTCCAGGCGTAAACGCTGCCGATACAGATATGGATGCCGATAGCCGACAAAGCAATGAGCCATCTGTTTTTCATAGGTAAACATCTCCTTTTCACACTAGAAAAATCCGAGAGCCCTGTTCCGGAAAATAAAAAAACCATCCGGGATCAGTACTCTCTGCCCAGACGGTCGGCTGTTTCTATGGCTTCGCAGTACACGTGGTTGATTCCACTTTATCCGTCAGTCCTGCGAGGTCTATTTGATTTATGTATTAATTATAGCAAGCTGTGCGAGATTGTCAAGCGAGGAAAAATAAAAAATCCGGCAGTGCAAAAGCAGTGCCTGTTCAGCTTATTTACTACTGACTGCAAATAACGTATAATAAATTTAATATAAAGATGTGAATTATTTTATAAAAATTCGGGAGGAACTAGCATGTATTTAGCTGACGAACACAAGATCTGGGTCTGTAAGGGCGAGGAGAAGATCTGTATGTTGCCCCAAATGGCCAATCGTCACGGGTTGATCGCCGGAGCGACAGGCACGGGTAAGACAGTTACCTTGAAGGTACTGGCCGAATCCTTCAGCGAGATGGGTGTGCCGGTATTTCTGGCCGATATCAAAGGTGACGTTTCCGGGATGTGCAAAGCCGGTGAAAGCAGCGAAGGCTTTCAGAAACGTCTGCATAAATTAGGTCTGGAAAATTTTGAATTTAAAGGCTTTCCCGTACGTTTTTTTGATGTTTTCGGTAAAAAGGGCCATCCTGTACGGACGACTATTTCCGAGATGGGCCCCGACCTGCTGAGCCGGCTGCTGGAGCTGAACGCTACCCAGAGCGGTATCATGACGATCGTCTTTAAGATCGCCGACGACCAGGGACTGCTGCTGCTGGACCTAAAGGACCTGCGTTCGATGGTACAGTATGTGGGCGACAATGCGGCGCAGTTCAAAACCACTTATGGCAATGTTTCGGCGCAGAGCGTCGGCGCGATCCAACGAGCCCTGCTGCGTCTGGAAGAACAGGGCGGCGACGTCTTTTTTGGCGAACCGGCGCTGGATATTCGTGACTGGCTGGCAACTGCCGATGACGGGCGCGGTTATATCAATCTGCTGCATTGCGTAGAGCTGTTCCAGAATCCGCTTTTATATTCCACTTTCCTGCTGTGGATGCTGTCGGAACTGTATGAGCTGCTGCCGGAAGCAGGTGATCTGGAAAAACCGAAGATCGTCTTTTTCTTTGACGAAGCGCATCTGATTTTTAAAGACGCGCCGAAATCACTGCTGGATAAAGTGGAGCAGATCGTGCGTCTGATCCGTTCCAAAGGCGTGGGTATCTATTTTATCACGCAGCAGCCGTCGGATATCCCTGATACGGTGCTGTCGCAGCTGGGCAACAAATTGCAGCACGCGCTGCGCGCTTATACGCCAAAAGACCAGAAGGGCCTGAAGGCCGCGGCGCAGGCCTTTCGGGCCAACCCTGACCTGGACGCAGTCAAAGTGCTGCCAGAGCTGGGAACAGGTGAAGTTTTAGTGTCGCTGCTGGATGCCGACGGCGTACCGGCAATGGTGCAGCGTGCTTATGTCATGCCGCCCCGCAGTTATCTGGGCGTAGCCGACGATGCCCTGCGCAATCAGCTGATCGCTGCCAGCCCGCTGTATAGTAAATATGCCACGGCTGTCGATAGAGAGTCGGCTTACGAAATACTGACGGCCAAAGCGCGGCAGGATGCGGAAGCCGCCGCCAAAGCGCAGGAAGAAGCAGAGCTGCAGAAGGAGCTGCGCAGCCGCAGTACGTCAGCGAAAAAAGAACCGCCGACGGTCGCTGAGAAGCTGCTCAATAAAACGATGACGCGTATGGAAAATAAAGCTGTGGACACTATCGTCCGCGGTATTTTCAATCAAATGAAAAAATGGTTCTGAAGGTGCTGAAAATGAAAAAACTTTTTGCAGTCTTACTGGCTGTATTATTTATGGCCGGCGTTTTGCTCGGCTGTGGCAAAGCGCCGTCTACAGAACTGAATCAGGCCAAACAACAGGCCGTTGAACAGGTGACCAAAGCGGCCCAAAAGGGACTGGACAAGCTGCAGGATACGCAGCAGGCACCTGTTAAAGTCGAAGAAGGGCGTGCTTATACAGGTAAAGCGGAGGTGGCCTTATATATCCATACCTTTCATAAACTGCCGGGTAATTTTATTACCAAGCGCGAGGCTGAACGTCTGGGCTGGAAACGTAAAGGCACGCTGGACGAAGTGGCGCCCGGCAAAAGTATCGGCGGCGACAGGTATGGCAATTATGAAGGGCGGCTGCCGCAGAAGGAAGGCCGCAGCTGGAAGGAATGTGACATCGGCTATCAGGGCGGCAGCCGTGATGCCAGACGGATCGTTTATTCCAATGACGGGTTAATCTACTACACCGACGATCACTATAAAAGCTTTACAAGGCTATATTAAGGAGGCTGCTGATGAAAACGGTAACTTTGGCACTGGCAAAGATGCGGTCGGTCAGACAGCTGCATAATTACCTGCGTGCGGAGCTCGATCTGCCGGAGTATTACGGAGAGAATCTGGACGCGCTTTATGATTGTTTGACGGAAGTCTGCGAGCCTGTTATACTAAAAATACCGCAGGCGGTAGCCGCAGGTTCGGAATTAGGGTGGTATGGCGCAAGGCTGCTTGCAGTGGTGCAGGATGCTGCCGCTGTCAATCCTAATCTCCAGGTAGAGCTTATTTAAAATATATGCAGTCTGCTCCAAGCGGCAGGCTGCTTTTATTCTGTTTTACAGAGGGCGAAAAGTATGATTTTAAGTGTAGAAAATCTGTCGCACAGCTATGGCGTCAGAACTTTGTTTCAAAATGTAACTTTTAATATTGAAATGGGCGATAAGATTGGTATCATCGGCATCAACGGCACCGGTAAAAGCACGCTGCTGCGTGATATCGCCCGCGGCGAAGCCGGCGAAAACGGCGAAAACGGCAGGATCACGGCCAATGGCAGCTGTGTGATCGAATATCTGCCGCAGAATCCCGACTATGATCCGCAGGCGACGGTATTAGAGCAGGTTTTTCAGGGCGATTCACCGCAGCTTGACCTGCTGCGCCGTTATGAACGGGCCGCCGCGCTGGCAGCAGCTGAACCTGAAAGCAGTGCCCGGCAGCGGCAGCTGCTGGAACTGCAGCAGCAGATGGACAGCGCCTATGCCTGGCAGCTGGAAAGCGAGGCTAAAGCAGTGCTGGACCAGCTGGGGATCAGTGATTTCCAGCAGCCGATGGCAGAGCTTTCGGGTGGTCAGCGTAAACGGGTAGCGTTGGCCGGGGTTTTAGTACGCCCGTCCGACCTGTTGATTTTGGACGAGCCGACCAACCATATGGATAATGCGACCGTAGCCTGGCTCGAGCAGCTCCTTTTGAAGCGCAAAGGCGCGCTGCTGATGGTTACCCATGACCGTTATTTTTTTGACAGAGTCGTCAACCGCACGTTGGAACTGGACGGCGGACAATGCTATTTATATACGGGCAATTACAGCCTGTTCCTGCAAAAGCGTGAGGAACGGCGGCAGTCAGAGCAGACGGCGGCCCAGCGCCTGCGCAATATTTATAAACGTGAGCTGGCCTGGATCAGCCGTGGTGCGGAAGCTCGGCGTACTAAAAGCAAGGAACGCATCGAGCGTTTTAATGAGCTGGAACAGGAAGTAAAAAGTATTTCCAATCAAAGCGAGCTGGAAATGTCTTCGGCAGGCAGCCGTTTGGGTAAGACCGTAGTCGAGTGCGAGCATTTGGGGCTTGATTACAACGGCGTCACCTACATCAAAGATTTCAGCTATGTGCTGCTGCGTAACGACCGTGTCGGAATCGTGGGGCCCAACGGCAGCGGCAAGACCACGCTGATGGATATTCTGGCCGGAAGGCTGACGCCTGACCGCGGCAGCGTCCAGATCGGGCAGACTGTCAAGATCGGTTATTTTTCGCAGCACAGCGAGTTCCCGGACAGTGAGCAGCGGGTGCTGGAATATATCCGCGACGTGAGCGACCATATCGAAACTCAGGACGGGACCAGGATCACGGCTGCGCAGATGTTGGAACGCTTCTTATTTCCCGCTGAACTGCAATGGGTGCCGGTCAATAAACTGTCAGGCGGCGAAAAACGGCGCCTGTATCTGCTGCGGGTACTGATGGGCGCACCCAACGTACTGCTTTTGGACGAACCGACCAACGATCTTGATATTCCGACGTTATCAGTACTGGAGGATTATCTGGACAGCTTTAACGGCGCCGTTATCGCCGTTTCCCATGACCGGTACTTTCTGGACCGTTTTGCAGGGAAGATCTTCGCCTTTATGGGCGGCGGCGAGATCAGACAGTTTATCGGCGATTACAGTAAATACGAAGCGGCTGCCGCAGCGGCTAAGGCAGCTGCGCCTAAAGTTGCCAAAGCGGCTGTAACTGCTGCTAAAACAGAAAATACTGCCGGCAAGGCCAGACCGCAGAAGATGACTTATAAAGAAAAATTGGAATTTGAGCAGATCGAAACGACCATCGCCGGCGTTGAAGCCGAACTGAAAATGCTGGCGCAGGAAATCAACAGCGCCGGCAGCGATTTTGTGAAGCTGGGCGAGCTTACCAAGCAGCAGCAGGACGCTGAGCAGCGGCTGGAACAGCTTGTGGAACGCTGGGCCTATCTTACGGAGCTGGCTGAGGCGGGCGGAGTTTCCTGATTTGTTCCTCTATAGAAAGGGAGAGCTATGTTAGTAGACGAAAATTTTAAACAACGCCTGCGGCGGCTTTTTTCGGTGATGATCCCGATCCTGATCACTCAGACGGCGATCATGGCCATGAATTTTTTTGATTCTTCCATGTCGGGCCATGCGGGTGCGGTCGATCTGGCCGGCACGTCCATCGGCGGTAATATCTGGATGCCGATCTTTGTCGGCACTAACGGCGTTTTACTGGGTGCCATGCCGATCGTCGCCCATCTTTTAGGGGGCGGCAAACGCGGGGACATCGGTAAAGTTATCCGGCATACGATTTTTCTGGCGTTAGCTTTTTCAGCTGTCATTATTTTAATGGGAGTTTTGTTTTTAGATACCCTGCTGACGCACCTGCATTTGGAAGCGCAGGTGCATTATATCGCCAAAATGTATATGGCGGCCGTGGCTGTAGGCGTAGTGCCGTTCTTTATGTCTACCTCGCTGCGGGCGCTGATCGACACTTTAGGTCATACCGGCATCACCATGAAAATCTATCTGCTGGCACTGCCAGTCAATGCTTTTTTGAACTACTGCTTTATTTTCGGCAAGCTGGGGCTGCCGCGGCTGGGCGGTATTGGCGCCGGTGTGGCGACTGGCATCACCTACTGGCTGGAATTTGCCATCTTTGTCTGGATCGTGCACAAGCTGCCTGCTTTTGCTGATTTCAGGATCTTTAAAGACCGCTTCCGCTTGGATTTTAAACAGCTGCGGGAAAATCTCAGCATCGGGGTGCCGATCGGTCTGGCCATGTTTATGGAAGCCAGTATTTTTGGCGTCGTAGCGCTGTTCATCGCCAAATTCGGCACGGTCATCATTGCGGCGCATCAGGCGGCGCTGGGTTTCACTTCGCTGCTGTACATGGTGCCGCTCAGCTTTTCTATGGCGCTGACGATCTTAGTCGGTGTCGAAGCGGGGGCCAGACGCTTTGAAGAAGCAAAAAAAATCAGCCGGTTGGGCATTGCCGTCAATATGAGCATCGCCGTCTTTTTAACGATCCTTGTTTATACCAACAGGCCGCAGATCGCCCTGCTTTATACCACTGATCCCGTCATCATCGAAAAGGTCGTCGGCTTTTTGTTCTATGCGATCTTCTTCCAGCTGTTTGACGCAACGGCAGCGCCGATCCAGGGTATACTGCGCGGCTATAAGGATGTGAAGGCGACCTTTTATTCCGGCTTTTTCGCCTATTGGGCAGTATGTCTGCCGCTGGGCTGTTTCCTCGATTTTGTGCTGGATCATGGCCCGGCCGCCTACTGGCAGAGCCTGGATATAGGTTTGTTCTTCTCGGCGGTTTTCTTAACGCTGCGGATGTTCTGGCTGCAGCGTAAGCTGGAACGCGGCGCTTTTTAAAAATTCAAGGGACAGAGAAAAAATTCGTCTGCTTCTGCTGCCGGCTTGTTCTTAAAATTTTATAAGTTTGCTGATGGCATCGCTGCTTCTGCGCGATGCCATTAATCTTTTTATATCTTATGAATACTGCTGCACTGAGCATGAAGAAAATTTGCGGCGGCAGACTATTATAAAGATAGTCAAATTGTTCTATTACAGATATAATGGTATAAGAAAAATTGTCATAAAATGGGATAAACTGATAGGGACGGAGTGAGCAGCTTGAAAAAACTGTTTTTGATAGCGGTAACGGTAATCATGGCCGCGGCGATCATGCTGGTAGGGTACGGGGCTTTTTTAAACTACAAAAGCGAAAAGGTTATTGATCTCAGAATGGCAAACCGTGTTTTGCGCCTGGATGGGGTCAAAGCCGAAGAGCGTGTTTTGCTGCCGGTTTGGGAGTTGGACAGTATGCGTCTGTCGGCAGAGAACATGACCGATGCTATTTCAAGGCTGGAAGGCACGATCGAAGAAGTATTTGTCAGGCAGAATGACCATGTCAGCAAAGGTCAGGCTATCTGCCGCATTGCCAACGAGGATATACCCATCAAGCTGGCGCAGATAGATGTCAATATCGCCAAGGCCGAAGCTGTTCTGATCCGGTATGAACATTCTTATGAACGCTATAAACGTCTGATAGATTATGGGGCTGTTTCGCAGGAACAATATGAAGAAGCGCTGACCAATTACAAAGCGGCGGCGGAAGAAGTCAAGCAGCTGCAGCTGGAACGCCGCCAATATGAGCTGCAGGAAGAACGGCTGATAGTTACAGCGCCTTTGGAAGGCGAAGTCCTGATGCTGTACAAGAAGCAGGGCAGCTTTTTGCAGGCGGGCACCTCGGTAGCTTTGATAGGTGATTTTTCGACCCTGCAGTTTACAGAGGTCGTTACTGATGATGAATTACGGCGTTTAGAGCCCCTGGATGTTCCCGGGGAGCTGGCGTTCAGCAAGCGTGAGCTGGATAAGATCTATGCCACAGGCTACAATGAAGGCAATAAAGGGGCACAGCAAAGATTTTTGGCGCGGATAGTCAGTGTGGAACCGCCGCCTGAGATCGAGGCGGCTATGCGGACGATCCGCTGGAGTGTGGATAATTCAAGCGGCCTGCTGGAACCCAAGCGGTATCAAGATGTGAAGATTTTTGCCATAAAAGAAAGAAAAAATCTGGCCATCCCTAAAAGCGCCCTGCTGGAAAACAGGCACGATGCCGTGTATGTCTGGCATCCTTCCGATGGCAAACTGGAATTAAGAAAAATAGCCACGGGAGCCACAGATGGAAATTATGTAGAAGTATTCGCCGGTCTGCAGCCGGGAGAGATAATAATAGTTTCAGGTAAGGAAGGCTTGAGCAATGGTATGAAAGCTGAGGTCAATGTCAAAGGAGGCGCGGCTGATGGCCAATAACGAATTATTCAGTAAGGAAGCCATGGACAAGTTGCGTTCTCCCGAAAAGCTGGATACGCTGCTGGAAGTCACTACGCCGATCGGCTGGATGGCTTTGGCGGCCATGGTCGTCATGGTTTTGTCCGTATTAGTGTGGTCTGTTTTCGGGGCTATGGTCGTGAAGGTTGACGGAGTTGGTATCCTGCTGGATTCAGGCGGCGTTGTCAGTGTGACTTCGGTTTCCGGCGGCAGGGTAGAGGACGTTTTTGTCAGGACTGGTATGCGCGTGCAGAAGGGCGATCTGATCGCCGTGCTGGAACAGCCGCAGCAGAGCATGGAAACCAAACTGGCCCGTTCCGATATGTATCTTTCCGAAAGTGAGCGTGAGGCCCTGACGCGTGCGTCACAGTACGATGCCAAGCGCTATCAGCAGGATGTCAGTTCCTTTATTTTTAGTGAAGCCGATGGTATCGTCGATGAGGTATCGACCTCTCCGGGCGCGGTAGTTGCCGCCGGGACTTCTGTTTGCACTATCCGTAAAGACCAGGAACGCGATGAAATAAACGGTGTGCTGTATGTGCCTGTCAGCAATGGCAAGCGGATCGAGCCGGGCATGACTGTGCAGTTGGCACCTAACGGCGTTGACAGCAGTGAGGACGGCAGTCTGCTGGCCGTAGTGCGCTCAGTATCTCAGTATCCGGTATCGGCCAACGCCATGCTCAACAGGCTGGGCAATCAGCAGCTGGTGCAGTGGATCTTGAGCAAGTCGGACAATGCGGTCATGGAAGTGAACTTTGATCTGGTCAAGGATGAAAATTCAGAATCCGGTTATTTATGGACGAGCATCGTCGGTCGGCATAAGCCCGTAACAGCAGGCAGTATTTGTGCCGGTTCGGTAATAGTTGACCGTAAGCAGCCGCTGGAAAAAGTGTTTTATAAATTCAGTCAATGGCTGAGGAGCAGATAAATTATGTGGCCGTTTACGAAAACCTTACAAAAGCAAAAGGTCAAAACTCCGACGATCCTGCAGATGGAAGCCGCTGAATGCGGAGCCGCGTCTCTGAGCATCATTCTGGCCTATTACGGGTTATGGGTGCCGCTGGAAAAAATGCGCCAGGAATGCGGCGTCAATCGTGACGGCGTTTCTGCCAGCAATATCGTGAAAGCTGCCCGGGGGCGTTTATGCACTGCCGCCGGTTATCGCTGGCCTGCGGAAATGCTGAAAAAAGCCGTTTTTCCGCTGTTGATCCACTGGGAATTCAATCATTTTGTCGTTCTGGAAGGAATAGAAAATGAAAAGGCCTATATCAATGACCCTGCCGTAGGGCACAGAGTGCTGCCCTTTGCGGATTTTGTCTCCAGCTATACGGGGATCGCCCTGGAGATCAGGCCCGGCGAACAGTTCGTCAAGGCCGGCAGCAAATATAATATCGCCAGCGTCATCCTGCAAAAATTGCTGGCTGACAAGTGGTCGACACTGTTTGTGCTTATCGTCTGCGCCTGCCTGATCGTTCCGGGGCTTGTATCGCCTGTGTTCGGGCAGATCTTCCTGGATGATATACTGACCGGCAAGCATAAGGACTGGATGTTCAATCTGGTCCTGGCCATTATCGGTACTTTTATTATCCAGTCTGTTTTAGTATGGCTGCGTGCCTGGTGCCTGACTAAATGGCAGGCGAAGCTGACACTGTCAGATTCAGCGCGTTTTTTCTGGCACGTGCTGCAGCTGCCGATGGAATTTTTCCAGCAGCGCTTCGGGGTCGAAGTCGCTTCGCGTGTAGCCTTTAATGAAGCCGTTGCTTCGGTTTTGACAGGCTCTGCCGCTACGGCGGTGCTTGACTTTCTGATCGCCCTTTTTTATTTACTGCTGCTGTTTCAGTATAACGTTACGCTGACCCTGATCGGACTGGCATTCAGCCTGGTAGGCGTGGTTTTATTCTTTTGCATCCGCGGCAAGCTGCTGGAAATGTCGATGAAGGTACAGCAGGATGCCGGCAAAGAATATGGCGTGGCCATGAATGGCCTTTTGATGATCGAGACCTTAAAAGCCAATGGAAATGAAGGTGAGTTTTTTGCTAAATGGGCCGGCTACAGGACGAAAGTGCTGGCAGGCAGCCAGAAAATAACCCTGTATAACACGACGATGCAGATGCTGCCGCTGCTTTTAAGCGGTATTAATACGGCGCTGATCATGACTGTGGGCGGCTTTGCCATTATGGACGGGTTGATGACAGCCGGTATCTTTATGGCCTTCCAGAGCCTGATGAGCAACTTCCAGACGCCGTTTAATAATCTTTTGAATCTGGCTGATACACTGCAGACTACAGAAATGCAGATGAAAAGGCTGGACGACGTGATGCGCTATGAAAGAGATAAACTTAATTATCCGGAAACACCGCCGCAGCCGATAGGCAGGGCCAGACTGTATGGCGAGGTCTGCCTGCGGAACGTGCGTTTTGGCTACAGTCCTTTGCACGCGCCGTTATTTGAAGCTTTTAATATGACCCTGCAGCCGGGCAACTGGATTGCCTTGGTAGGCGGCAGCGGCAGCGGCAAATCGACGCTGGCCAAGATTGTCACAGGCATCTATCAGGAATGGAGCGGCGCAGTGCTTTTTGACGGTATTCCCCGTGCGCAGATCCCGCACGAAGTTATCTGTAATTCTGTAGCTTCGGTCGATCAGGACATCTTCCTGCTTTCCGGCACGGTAGAAGAAAATATTACTTTATTTGATGAGTCGATACGTCACAGCGATGTAGTGCGTGCAGCGCAGGATGCCTGTATCCATGACGACATCCTGAAGCTTGAAGGCGGCTACGAAGCCCGGGTTGGGGAAGGCGGCTTCAATTTCAGCGGCGGCCAGCGCCAGCGGCTTGAGATAGCGAGAGCTTTGGCTGTTAATCCTTCCGTATTGGTGCTGGATGAAGCAACCAGCGCGTTAGACCCCCTGACGGAACAGCAGGTCATGGAAAATATTCGGCGGCGCGGCTGTTCCTGCATCATCGTTGCACATCGCCTGAGTACGATCCGCGACTGTGATGAGATCATTGTCATCGAGCACGGAAAGATCATTGAACGAGGCACGCATCGGGAGATGATCACGGCAGCGGGCCCTTATCAAAAATTGTTGACGGATCAGGATGCGCTGTCAGGAAAGGGTGGTGAGGTTTTGTGATATTGGAAAAAACCATCAGCCTGCGGCAGGGAGAGCGATTTTATTTTGAACAACAGGGCGCGCTGGGACTGATAAGATCCGGTGTGGCGGAGCTGTATGCCACTACTGCTGACCGGCATGAAAGGATGTTCCTGCTTACCCGTACGGAAGGCAGCTATTTTTTCAGCGCCCTGGATGAATTTCAGGCCGTTGAGTTTTATCTTTTCGCTAAAACTGATATGATTTTGACATTGTATCCGACCGAAGCGGTGGCAAGCCTGGTGTCCGGGCAGGGCGGAGCGCTGCGCCGCGGAATGCGGGAATGGTTTGGCTCGCTTTTGGCATTGCCCTGGCTGCGTTTTTTTGCGGTGCGGAAAGATGATTTTGTAGGCCAGTGGGGGCAAAAAGATTTTCTGGCCAATTTGCCGGATATGGAGCTGTGGGCGTATTTTCTGGAACATCAGAACATTCTGGCTTTATTAGTGAGCGGCCAATTCCATTCGCTGCAAAAGTATTTTGCCGACAGGCTGCAGCAAAGGCAGGAGAAAAAAGCAAAGCTGCTGGGAGCAGCGATCGGGACTTTGATTGGCAGGGAAGACTTCAGCTTTTGGCTGGAAGCCACTCAGGGCAAAGCCAATGATAATATTGTTTATATCGTGCGTAAAGCGGCGGAATTTTTCCGCATGGACACATCGGTGATCGAGCTGCCGGCAGATATTCTCCGGCAGCTGCACGGCCTCAGCCTTTTGAAGCGCCTGGCAGGGAGAGGCGGGATGCAGCTGCGGAAGGTAGTGCTGGAAGGAGCCTGGTACGAGAAGGACAGCGGCGTTTTTTTCACCTGGTACGGTGGTGAAATGGTGGCCGCAATCCCTGAAAGCCCGGGCAAATATCGGATCTACAGTGAAAAGCAGCCGCAGGGGCAGGCTCTGACGCAGGACAATGCCGAAGCATTGGCTGCGGAAGGTTATGCCTGCTATGCCGGGTTTCCAGCACGTAAATTAAAAATAAAAGACCTGCTGCTGTTTATGTATCATCAGTGCTGGAAGCTGGATTATAAATATATCCTGATGGCCAGCTTTATAGCTGGTCTGATCCCTCTGTTCACGCCGGTGATCACAGAAACTATTTTCAGCGATGTTATCCCCGTCGGCGACAGGCAGGGACTGGCGACTATCACGCAGGTCATGATGGTCGCAGGTTTTACCAGCGCTGCTGTTTCACTGGTCAGGGCTATAGCGGTGCTGCGGATCACTAATCATCTGGATATGGCGACGGAAGCTGCCCTGTGGTCGCGCCTTTTGGCAATGCCGGCCGGATTTTTTAAAAAATATCAAACTGGTGAGCTGGTCCAGCGTATGGGCGGTATCGATGCCGTGAAGTCGCTGGTGACGGGAGAGTTTGTGGGCAGTATCTTCAATACGTTTTTTTCGTTTTGGAGTATAGCGCTGATGTGCTACTATAGCATCAGGCTCACCGGTGTGGCTTTGTTGGTATGGCTGGTTTATTTTTTTGTGACAGCCTTTATCTACCGCCGCGTCTACGGCTTTCAGAAGAATGCCGTCAGCGCAGCCAATAAAACCTCGGGGCAGGTACTGCAGATTTTTAATGGCTTAGCCAAATTCCGCAGTCAGGGAGCCGAAGAACAGGCTTTTTATCTGTGGGCCAAATGTTTCGGCGAAGAATGGAAATGGAACCTGAAATTACGTTGGCAGAATAATTACAGCAGTATCATCAACGCGGTGCAGCCGCTGATCCTGACCTTACTGCTTTACTATACGGCTATCTACGGATTGGAAGGTAAAACGCTGGCCGGAGCGCAGACAGCCATGAGCTATGCCGAATTTATGGGCTTTCAGGCCGCGTTCAGTTCCTTCAATACTACTTTGGTCAGTATGATACCTTTAGCCGTAAAATTTTTCAGTATTCGTCCTCATATCGAGAACCTGCGGCCGATTTTGGAAACTGAACCGGAAACGGACAACGATAAACTGGAAGCAGGACAGCTTTCAGGAGAAATAGAAATTCGGCATTTAAGTTTTGCTTATAGTGATGACGGGCCTGAGATCCTGCACGATATCAATTTACACGTAGCGCCTGGCGAGTCGATCGCCATAGTTGGGCGCAGCGGCTGCGGCAAATCGACACTGATGCGGCTGCTGCTGGGCTTTGAAAAGCCTAAACGGGGCGCTGTTTATTATGATGACTGCGATCTTAATGAGCTGAGCCTGGCCTCGGTCCGCAGTCAGATGGGCGTAGTTTTGCAGAACGGGCAGCTGATGGCCGGCGATATTTTTACCAATATCGTAGGTACGACGGCGCTGACGATGCAGGATGCCTGGCTGGCGGCAGAACGTGTGGGTCTGGCCGAGGACATCAAAAGGATGCCGATGCAGATGTATACTGCTATCAGTGAAGGATCCGGCAATATTTCCGGCGGCCAGCGGCAGCGCATTTTGATCGCCCGCAGTATCGTCAATAATCCACGTATCCTGCTGCTGGACGAAGCTACCAGCGCCCTGGACAATACGACGCAGACAATAGTGACCAGCAGTCTGGAAGCCATGCACTGCACAAGGATCATCGTTGCACACCGTCTGAGTACGATCAGGAATGTCGACAGGATACTGGTCATGGAGGCAGGCCGGATCGTAGAAGAAGGCAGTTATGACGAGCTGATGGCGGAAAATGGTATTTTTGCACAGCTGGCGCAGCGGCAGCTTGTTTAAAATCCCGGTTCGTAGTATAATAATTATATTCCGAAAAGATAAAGTTTAATGCCAAAAAAGAATAGGCACGAAGATTTCTCTGGGCGGCTTTAAAAGCGAAGCTGAAGCCAGTAAAGAGGCCCTTGAATTGATGGATCAGTATAAGGGCGGTTCTGTAGAAGTTTTATGACAGCCGGTGCTGTTAAATAAAAATATTTAAAGAAGGTCGGTGTTGATAATGACAGAAAAATTTATTGCTCCCGATGCAAAAATAGAAATGATGAGTGATGAAGAATTGGACATGGTTGCCGGCGGTTCAGCTACTATGTATTATTCGCAGCCCTATGTTAATGATCAGGGCACTTTGATGGTAAGCACTGTAACTGTCAGCGGCAAAATGACGTATGATCCTCTCAGCAGGAGTGTTCAAGGAATCATGGATCAAGGCAGTGGTTTCTCGGGTGCGCTGCCTGTCCCGTATGCCAAATTCAGCGCATATAAAGAGCGTGTTGCAAAACGTGGCACTACTCTGGTCGGGCTTGATATTTCCGGGCCTTTGGTTCTCTAAAAAATAAAAAAGTCTATCAGCTTTTGCTGATAGACTTTTTTTATTCAGGACTGGCGTTCGAGCCATAAAACCGTGATATCATCGCTTTGTTCGGCGCCCTCGCTAAATTCCAGCACGGCAAACAAAATATCTTCAGGGATATGTGTCCGTTCAAACCGTTGAGCCAGCCTGTCCGTACCAAAAAATTCATGCTGCCTGTTTTCGGCCTCGGTAATACCGTCAGTATAAAGCAAAAGCCTGCTGTTATAGGGCAGCTCGGCCGTATGATCGGAGAAAGACAGATTGCAGTATACGCCCAGGGCCGGACCGCTGCGCTGACAGAGCTGTTCGGGCCTTTGGTCGCTGATCTGCAGCAGCGGATAGTTATGGCCCGCATTGGCATAAGTAAGCCTGCCGCTGGGAAGATGGACGATCCCCAGCCAGACTGTAACGAACATCATACTGTCGTTGTTTTCACACAGCGTATTGTTGGTTTGTTCCAGAATCTTACCGGGACTGGCAGAAGCATTGTTTTTTAAAAGCGCTTTGGTGACCATCATAAACAGCGCTGCAGGTATGCCCTTGCCGGCAACGTCGGCAATCAGGATCACCAAATGCTCGTCATCCAGGAAAAAGCAGTCATAAAGATCGCCGCCTACCTCTTTTGCCGGGAACATCCCGGCAAACAGCTGATATTGCTTGAGCTGCTGGTTGATTTTTGCAGTATCGGCAAGCATGTTTTGCTGGATCTCAGCAGCAATGTTCAGCTGCGCCGCCAGAGTTTCCCTTTCGGCAATAGCCGTGCTGAGGTCGCTGACGTAGCGTCTGAGATCTGCCGTCATTTTGATAAAGGAATCGTTAAGGTCGTCGATCTCGTCAACCGTCTGCCCGGCGTCGCTTTTCTTGGGTACAGGTGCCGGCGCGGTCAGATACTGACAGCCGGCAAATTTCCTCGCGCTCTGGCTGAGCCTGATCAGCGGCTGGACGATTTTTTTCTCTGTCTGCCAGAGAATGAATAAAACGGCAATAAAAATAATATTGATGCTGAGCAGCAAAGTAGTAAAAATGGTCTGCCAGAGATCAAGCTGCTGTGAGGTTTGCAGTAGAGCCGGGTTAGTAATGAAAATAGAAAAACCTATAAAAAGCACGGAAAGGATCGCCAGCTGCAAAAAACCGGTAGTAGCTTTGGCCCCGATAGAGTAGAAAAAACGCGGATCATTGTTGAAAGGCTGCGGGTCATAATTAGCCGGCAGATGGGATACATAGATAAGCAAAAGCGTTGTTGCTGCTAAAAAGAGTGTATCATCAAATTGCTGACTGGGGCTGCCTGCAACTGCCGCAGCTAAAAAAATCATACAGCCAACGGCGGCGGCCAGAAGTACCAGCAGGTAGGGTCTGGCGGATTTTTTTTGAACCGGGGGCAGCACAAAGGTCAGGCGGCTGCCGCGCAGTAAAAATAACAGCGGGATACCCAGCAGAAGCGGAAAATCAAAATTATTGGAAAAAAAGATAAAAAAACTTTCCAGAGGTGCAGTATTGCCCATAGACAAAACGATAGCTGTCAGCATCGAAGCAAAGATCAAAGAGGTCACCAAAATGATCACCAGAAACTTTAGGAAGCTGCGTGTATCATGGATGAAAAAACAAGTCTTGGCGTCGACGTTAAAGCCGTACCAAAGCTTGTAGGGCAGATAAGCCAGAAAAAAATTGGCGACGGCGCCCCAAAAACACACGTAGAGACTGTCGCCGGCATAAAAGTCGCCTAAAAAATTGCCTAAGGCGCTGCCAACAGCTCCGGCAGGGCCCCAAAGCATACCCATAACTACGGGGATGCAGGCGCCGAAGCGGACTTCTGCTCCGGGCAGCAGCATCAGCAGCAATTTTGTAGGAATAATTGCCAGACTGTAGATCAAGGCTGTTATTAACACTCTGCGGCAGGTGAGCAGGCTCAGCAAAGGTGGTTGAAGTGTGAAACGCATAGCGGCACCTCGAGGATTTTTCTTTTATTTTATCACAAAATCCAGCGCTGAAACTATATCAGGCAGGATTTATTTGCCGAAAGACGAATAAAAGAAAAAAGAAAGTATTATTGGAGGCTTATGATGGAGATCAAAAGTATAGAAGAACAGGGCCGGATCATTCTCGAGGTCAGCGGCCGCATAGATACGACGACGGCCGGCAGTTTTGAAAAGCAGGTACTGCCGTACTTGCAGAGCGGCAGCGAGCTGGTGCTTGATTGTGACCAGGTAGAATATATCAGCAGCGCCGGGCTGCGCAGTCTGCTGATCCTGGCCAAGGTCGCGTCTGCCAGAGACAGCCGCATAGTGCTGTGCCGTCTTTCAGGACTGGTACGTGAGGTTTTGGAGATCTCCGGGTTCGATTCCTTCTTCGAGGTTCGTCATGAACGGAACGGTTGAAAAATATTTTCAGGCGGCAGCGGCAGAAATACCGGCAATGCTTGCCTGGGTCGAAGAGCAGGGTACAGGCGTCTTAGCCAGGACCAAGCTGCTGCGGCTGTTATTGGCGGCAGAGGAGATCTGCACCAATATCGTGCTTTATGCTTATGCTCCTGAAATAAAAGAGCAGTATCTGCTGCTGTCCTGCGAGGTGAAGGATCAGCAGCTGCTGCTGAAGATCACAGACGGCGGCAGACCTTTCGATCCCCTGGCGGTGCCTGGCAAGAGTGCGGAAACAGACCTGGCGGCAGCCGCGCCCGGCGGTTTTGGCAGAACCTTCATGCGAAGCTTTGTCGACGGCATCAGTTACAGCCGTGAGCGGGGGCAGAATATTCTGCGGCTGACGGTAAAATGCGTAGCGGCAGAGAAGCTTTGTGAAAAATAAATTTCTAAAATGTTTGCGCTATCTTGATAATGCCGGCGCTCTGCAATATTAGATAAAAAACACAGATCCCGAGGGATCTGTGTTTTTTATCAGGATCATTTTTCGTTGACGATCAGCGCCATGACCAGCAGGTCGTCGTCGCCGATGTTTTCGATACTGTGGCTCTCGCCCTCCGGGCAGAAGGTAACGTCGCCGGGGTGCAGCGTGCTTTCACTGCCGTTGTAGTTATAAAGGCCGGTGCCCTGCAAAACGTACATGGTTTCGCTGGTGCCTTCGTGTTTGTGGAAACCCAGCGAACAGCCCGGCTTCAAGACTACACGGGCATAAACGGCGATCTTGCCGCCGTACACCTTTTCATCGACGATGTGCTCCATAATAGTATTGCCCTTGCCGCCTGCCCGGCGTTCAAAAATATCTGTTTTTCTGTCTGTAACGATCATTGTGAGCCCCTCTTTCTCTTAATAATAGCGTTTGCTGGATAAATTCCGCAGTTAGGCAGTAAATTCCTGCAAAAAATTTTAAAAAAATCAATTTTACCTCTTTACAAATTTAGCAGACTAAAGTATAATCATAAACATAGCAGGAAAACAACACCTTAGAGGGGGATGGATGATGAAGAAATTTTTACTTTTAGCAATGACGCTGCTGATGGCGTTATCTTTGGTGGCCGGCTGCGGCAGCAGCGGTCCGAAAAAAATGGTTATCGGTCTGGACGACAACTTTGCGCCGATGGGCTTCCGTAATGAGAAGAACGAGATCGTTGGTTTTGATATCGATCTGGCCAAAGAAGCCTGCAAACGTGCCGGCATGGAAGTGGAATTCAAACCGATCGACTGGGCTTCCAAAGAAGCCGAAATGAAAGGCAAACGCGTCGACGCGATCTGGAACTGCTTTACAGTCAATCCTGAACGTCAGGAAGCGTATACCCTTTCCAAACCTTATATGGTCAACGCGCAGCTGGTAGTCGTGCCCAAAGGCTCTGCTATTACCAAGATCGCCGACCTGAAAGGCAAAGTGCTGGCAGTGCAGGACGACAGTACCGGTTCTTATCTGGTAGATAAAAATGACGCATTGAGGACTTCGCTGAAGGATTACAGAAAGTATCCTGATTTTGCCGCCGTTTATATGGATATGGACGCCGGCCGTATCGACGCTATGGTCGTTGACGCTGTTCTGGCCCGTTATTATATGGTAAAACACCCCGATAAATACGTAGTGCTGGACGAAAATATGGGCGACGAAGTGGTAGCTGTAGCCTTCCGCAAAGATGACAAAGAATACAGTGAAAAGATCAACAAGGCGCTGGACGAAATGAAAAAAGACGGCACCATGAAAAAGATTTCCGAACAATGGATGGGCGTTGACATCACTAAATATTAATAAGCTCCGGGCCGGTGGCATGAGCTGTCGGCCCTTTTCCTCTATTTATTTTGCATACAGATACGGAGACTCATCATGGACTATATTATTTCCATCCTGCCGCAGATGTGGCTGGGGACGGTCGAAACTTTAAAACTGTTTTTTATTACGATCATTTTATCGATACCTTTGGGTATCCTGCTGGCGCTGGCCAGGGTGTCTTCCCTGAGCAGTCTGCGCAGCGCGGTCGGCGTCTATGTCTGGCTGCTGCGCGGCACGCCGTTGATGCTGCAGCTTTTGTTTGTTTATTACGGGCTGCCATTTATCCCCGGTATCGGCATCAGGCTGGATGACTTTCAGGCCGCTATTTTTGCTTTTGTGCTGAATTACGCCGCCTATTTCTGCGAGATCTTCCGCGCCGGAATACAGGCGATCCCTAAAGGACAGTATGAAGCGGCTCGCACACTGGGTATGAATTATGTGCAGACCATGCGCCGTATCGTCCTGCCGCAGGTGTTCCGCATCATTCTGCCGCCGGTCAGCAATGAGACGATCACTCTGGTCAAGGATACTTCCCTGATCTATGTGCTGGCCATGAACGATCTGCTGCGAACGACACGCAATCTGGTGCAGCGCGATTTCAGCATCACGCCGTTTTTAGTGGCGGGCGTATTTTATCTGCTGATGACGCTGGTACTGACCTACGGATTTGATAAACTGGAAAAAAGATTTTCGAAGTACGATTGACGGGAGTAAGCCATGAAAAAAATCGAAGCGCGTAATATTCATAAAAGTTTTCAGGAACTGGACGTTCTGCAGGGCATCGACCTTGATGTAGAGGAAGGCGAGGTCATCGCCGTCATCGGGCCCAGCGGCAGCGGCAAAAGCACGCTGCTGCGCTGCCTGAACAAGCTGGAAACGATCAACAAAGGCACGATCATCATCGACGGTGAAACGCTGGTAGAGACCAACAGCGCCGGTGAAGTGATCTATGCGCCCGGTGACGAAAGCCGCCGCATCGCCTGCAAAATGGGCATGGTCTTCCAGCAGTTCAATTTGTTTCCGCATATGACGGTACTGCAGAATCTGATCGAAGCGCCGGTGCAGGTGCAAAAGCGTGAACGTGCAGAGGTCATAGAAGAAGCAAAGATCCTTTTAGGCAAGGTCGGACTGTCCGAAAAAGCGGACGTTTATCCGCGTAAGCTTTCCGGCGGGCAGCAGCAGCGTGTGGCGATCGCCCGTGCTTTGGCCATGAAGCCGTCGATCATGCTTTTTGACGAACCGACGTCTTCACTGGATCCGGAACTGACCGGCGAGGTGCTGCGCACCATGCGTGAGCTGGCCGAAGAAAAAATGACCATGGTGGTCGTGACCCACGAAATGGGCTTTGCCCGTGAAGTGGCGACCAAGGTTATTTTTATGGCTGATGGCAAAGTGCAGGAACAGGGACGACCGGAGGATATTTTTACCAATCCGAAAAATGAACGTTTGCAGGCATTTTTACAGACGGTGTTAAAATAATTGTGCTAAAATAAGAACAGCGCCTTTGGGCGCTGTTTTCGCTATTTGAAATAAGTGGAGGTGTCAATTATGATTGTCAATATTTTATTGTTCAATGATTTTGAAACTTTAGATGTTTTCGGACCAGTAGAAGTTTTAGGCAGAGTTGCCGGTTATAAGCTGAAATATGTATCCTGGAGCGGCGGAGTTGTTAAAAGCCGGCAGGGTACAATGATTTTGACCGGGAACTTGAATGATATGGATAAAAATGGTATTTTACTTGTACCGGGTGGTCAGGGAACAAGACCATTGGTACAGGAGACGGAATTTATTGCGGATCTGCGTGAAGCGGCTGCCGCTTCATGCTGGTGTCTGACTGTATGTACTGGTGCTGCATTGCTTGCCGGAACAGGTTTGCTGGATGGGTTACAGGCCACTTCTAATAAAAAGGCTTTTTCCTGGGTTGTTTCAGTAAACGAAGCAGTTAATTGGCAGCCAAAGGCACGTTGGTGTGTGGCTGGGAAATATTATACCGCTTCGGGAGTTTCTGCCGGCATTGATATGGCACTGGGATTTGTTGCTGATAGATTTGGTAATTCAGTTGCCGAAAGTATTGCTGAAAATATAGAATATATTTGGCATGATAAAAAACAGGAGGATCAATTTGCAGTAAAAGCCTAAAGGTTATAGGATGAAGGAGTGTTGTGGGATGAAAAGCAAAAATATCAATCAGCTGGTGGTAGCCGGGGTCTTGTGCGGCATCGGTATCGTAGTGCCGATGCTGATGCCTAAAATAGTGATCGGTCCGATGTCTTTTACGCTGGCCAGCCACGTGGCTATCTTTATGGCGATGTTTATCTCGCCGAAGCTGGCAGCAGCCGTTTGTTTGGGAACGACGCTGGGCTTTTTTATGACGACGCCGGTCATTATCGCTCTGCGGGCGGCCAGCCACATTGTTTTTGCAGTGTTGGGAGCGCTGCTCATCAAAAAGATGCCGGAGATCATCGAAAAGCCGTTAGCCGGTACCATGTTCAACGGCGGGATGGCTCTGGTGCATGCTGCGGCCGAAGTGGCTGTCGTGTCGCCTTTTTTCCTGGCCGGCAGTATCTTCAAGCCGGAACAGCTGGCCGACGGTTATGTTATGAGCGTGCTGGTGCTGGTTGGTGTCGGGACCTTTCTGCATTCGCTGATCGACTATACGATCTCGATCATGCTGTGGAAGCCTGTACGGGCAGCGCTGCCTTCTCTGGCCGAGCTGCGTGAATGATCCGCTTAAAGCTATTGTGTGTTTGAAATAAATATAAACGATAGATGTTTTATTTATTTTAAGAATTGACTAATGCGTCAGAAGGTGTACAATATAAAAGCAGATCATACAGAAAAGGGGCTTTTTCTTGGAAGAACGTGAGTATATCAAAACAGGTTCGCAGGTTTACTGGCGCACGCTGTTTATTATTTTTTTAGGGAGCATGGCGGCTTTCGGCGCGGAATACTGCGTGCAGCCGATCATACCTGTGATTGCCGGCAGCTTTGGGCTGAACGCTGTGCAGGGTAGTCTGGCTGTTTCGCTCGGACTGGTGGGCATGTCGGTCGCGATGCTGTTCATTGCGGGGCTGGCGCCGCGGTTTGACCGTAAGCTGGCAACGGCGGCAGGTCTGATCGGCGCGGCCATACTGACGATCCTGATCGGCCTCAGCGGCAGCTTTGAAGTCATTCTGGGCATGCGTCTGGTGCAGGGGCTGCTTTTGGCTGCCTTCCCTTCGCTTATCATTGCCTATATCAATGAAGAATTTGAGCCGTTCAATGTCGGCACTGTGATCGGTATCTATATCAGCGGCACCACGGTAGGCGGTCTTTTTGACCGGCTTGTGGTCAGCGCCGTCACCGACCTGGCCTCCTGGCGGCTGGGGTTGATCGCGATCGGTATTTTATATCTGGTTGTCGGCATCGCTTTTTATATCCTGCTGCCCCGGCCCAGATACCGGCGTCAGCGTCCGCAGGGCGGGCTGCAGCTGGGCAGGACCTTTAGGACGGCTCTGCAGGATAAACGCTTGCTGTGGATCTATCTGGTCGCATTTCTGATCATGGGTTCGTTCGTCGCCGTTTTTAACTTTATCTCTTATGTTCTGCTGGCGCCGCCGTATTCTTTGAGCCAGACGGTAGTAGGTCTGCTGTTCGTCGTTTATCTGTTCGGTACCTTCAGTTCTACCTATATGGGCCGGCTGTCGGATAAGCAGGGCAACGGGCGAGTACTTATTCTGGGGCTGTTGATCATGCTGACCGGCGGGCTGATCACCCTGCTGCAGCCGCTTTTGTTCAAATTCATCGGCTTGGCCGTCTTTACCTTTGGTATGCTGGGCTCGCATTCCGTAGCCTGCGGCTGGGTCGGCAAGCTGAACAAGGGTGACAAAGCGCAGTCCTCGTCGATGTATATGTTTTTCTACTATGCCGGTGCCAGTTCGCTGGGCACTTTGGGCGGTGTATTTTTGGAAGGCTACGGCTGGAGCGGTGTTATCGGCATGGTCGCCGCCGCGGTTTCTATCTGCCTGCTGGTGGTAGCCAGACTGGAGCCGGCGGTCAAACAGCATTTGCTGTGGCATCATTGAGTAGTGGAAATTCTATAAAATCAGCATTTAAAGTAACAGACGGCCAAAATTGGCTGTCTGTTACTTTAAATGGCAGCAGAGCAGTTGTATTTGTGGATGGAACCTTTGCCGGTAAGGCCAAGCCGGCCAATAAAAAACTCCCGCATTAGCGGGAGTTTTTTATTAAAAAGTGCTTCAGAGCATGGACTGCAATTTGGCAATAAATTTAGCTTTGTCAATAATGAAACGCTCGTGGGTGCCGGTACCGATCGGGCCGTGGTCGTCGCAGGCGCCGACTTTAAAGGTCAGCTTACGCCCTTCGACAGCTGTCAGCTCGGCTGTGGCAATAACTTTTTTGCCGGGCAGCGTAGCTGCATCGTGGGTAGTGTCCATTTTGATGCCGACGCTGCTGGTTGCTGCGTCGAGACACGGAACAAGCGCGTTGCATGCGGCCTGCTCCATCAGGGCGATCATGGCCGGGGTAGCAAAAACGTCCAGGTCGCCGCTGCCCATAGCTGCTGCAACATTGGTCGTGTCAACGATTGCTTCGGCTCGTCCTGTTAGACCGGGTCGTAATTCAACTTTCATTCATTAAACCTGCCTTTCTGCGAATAGTAATTGTATCTGCTGTTTACATCTTAACCTGATTTTTAGCATTGTGCAAGTGGGTTTTTATTTAGTATAATAAAGGATATACTGCTGCCGCAAAATCTGTTCGGCAGGCAGTTGAGTTTATGCGGCTGCTGCCGCAACGGGGAGCGAAAGTTATGCTTTTTTATGAAATAATCGACAGTCATCCGGCTGCTGCGCCGGCCTTGATCTGTCAGGATAAAATATTGACTTATGGTCAGGTACGCGAGGAAGTGACTTTATGGGCGGCGCATCTGCAAAGCTGCGGTGTGCGTCAGGGCGATAAGGTGGGCCTGTTCAGCAAAAACTGCAGCGAATTCGTGCTTGCCTATCTGGCGATCATCAAGGCCGGCGGCGTTGTTGTACCTTTTAATTTTCAGCTGGCTGCGCCTGAGGTTGCTTATATCGTACAGGACGCCGGGATGAAAGTCATGGTGACGCGGCAAAAACTGGAGCTGGAAGCAGCTTTGAGTGAACGCGGTTGTGGCGCTTTAAAGCAGCTGGATTTTGAAGAGCTGCGGCAGCCTGCTGCAAGACCTTATGAAGCCGTAGCTATTGACGAAAACGACAACTGCACGATCATTTATACCAGCGGGACAACAGGACAGCCTAAAGGGGCTATGCTGTCGCACCGCAACCTGCTGGCTAATGCTGCTGGTTTTACGCAGCGGGTACTGATGTATCCTGAGGATAAAACGCTGTGCGTGCTGCCTATGTATCATTGCTTTGCCTGGACGGTGTCTGTTACCGGGCCGCTGCTGCACGGCGGCAGCATCATTATTCAGGAAAATTATACGCTGGCCGAAGCACTGCGGCTGATCGAGCGCTATCAAATCACCCAGTTTGCCGGCGTGCCGACGATGATCCAGATGTTTGAAAAAGGCGCGGAACCGCAGCAGCTGGCGTCGCTCCGCTTTTTTATCTGCGGCGGGGCCTCGCTGCCGCAGAAGCTGGCAAAAGATTTTAAGAAAAAATTTGGCAAGCCGGTCCAGGAAGGCTATGGGCTTTCAGAAGCCTCGCCGGTCTGCACCGTTAATCCGGCCGCCAAAATCAAGGTCGGCTCGATCGGGCCGCAGCTGCCGAATGTAATAGTCGAGATTCGTGATGAAGCTGACCGGAAGGTGCCGGATGGAACGGTGGGAGAATTATGTGCCCGTGGCGACAATGTGATGCTGGGCTATCTGAACCGGCCGGAGGAAACCGCCGTCACTCTGCGCGGCGGCTGGCTGCATACAGGCGATCTGGCCTATCAGGACGAAGAAGGTTATATCTTTATCGTAGACAGGCTCAAGGATATGATCATTACCGGCGGCGAGAACGTCTATCCGCGCGAGGTCGAAGAAGCGCTGTATCATCACCCTGCAGTGCAGGAAAACTCCGTGGTAGGGGTGCCGGATAAACTGCGTGGTCAGGCCGTTTGCGCCTATGTGGTGCTCAAGGAAGGTCAGGAAGCGACCAAACCGCAGCTGCGGCGCTTTCTGATGGAACGTCTGGCCGGGTATAAAGTGCCTAAATATTTTTTCTTCTGCGAACAGCTGCCTAAAAACGGCACCGGTAAAGTGCTGAAAACAGCTTTGCGCGAAAAAGCCATTGAAGATTTAGTCAATCGTCAGAATTAAGACAGGCGGTGTAAAATGCAAATAGAATTACGCAGAAAATATACACATTTACTGGAGCTGCTGCGCGGCTACGGCAGTGTTGCCGTAGCCTTTTCCGGCGGCGTCGATTCGTCGCTGCTGCTGTATGCGGCGCACGAAGCCCTGGGTGACAACGTGCTGGCGGTAACGGTAAGGACGCCGAGCTATCCGGGGCACGAGGCCAGAGACGCGGCACAGCTGCTGCGTGAGCTGCAGATCCCTCATTTTGAAATCGGCGTTGACCAGCTTGCGATCCCCGGTTTTGCCGAAAACGGGCCGGAGCGCTGTTATTATTGCAAGCTTGCCCTGTTTGAAACTGTCGCCGAGATGGCAAGGATGTATCATTGCAGCTGTGTAGCCGACGGTTCCAATCTGGATGACGAAGGTGATTACCGTCCGGGCATGAAAGCGACTGCGGAGCTGGGTGTCAAAAGTCCCTTCAGGGAAGTGGGACTTACCAAAGCGGAAGTGCGGCAGCTCTCGCGCGAGTTTGAGCTTTTTACCTGGAACAAGCCTTCCTATGCCTGTCTGGCGTCCCGTATACCTTACGGTGAAGTGATCACGGCAGAAAAATTGCAGATGATCGAAAAGGCGGAACAGCTTTTACTGGATCTGGGCTTTGCTGAAATGCGTGTGCGCTGCCATGATAAACTGGCGCGGATCGAGGTCAGTGAGTCTGCTATTGAAAAAATAGCGCAGCCGCAGCTGCGCCGGAAAATAGTCGCCGCTTTCAAACAGGCGGGCTTTCTGTATGTAAGCCTGGATCTGGAAGGCTTTCGCAGCGGCAGCATGAATGATGCCCTGCCGGAGCAGGAGCTTTAAAAACACCTCGGCCCCTTACCTCCAGCGGGTAAGGGGCCGTTTCCAAGGGATTACCGCCTTCTCAAGACGGGAATTTTTATATCAATTAATCATTTCACGATCACTACGGGGCATTCCGCATATTGCGAGATCTTCATACTGACGCTGCCCATCAACAACTCGGCCAGCATACCCATGCCTCTGTTGCCAAGCACGATCATATCTGCTTCGGCAGTTTTGGCGTAATCCAGAATCCTCTCAGCAGGGTCGATGTCAACGATCATGCGGAAGGACACATTGGGATAACCTGCTTTTTCCAGGATGCCTTTGGCGATATCCAGCGGCGTCGGGTCAGGCTCTTTAGCCGCCATTTCGGCTTCTTCGATAGCATTTTTTGGTTTCCTGGGCGGAACTTTGGTGTAGTCATAAGGTACGATAACATTGACTACCATAATTTCGCTGCCGAACGGTTTGCCGATACCTGCGGCAAAGTCCAGTGCGCGAAGCGCTGTTTCGGAACCATCGAACGGTACAAGAATTTTTTTCATCATGGTAAATCCCTCCTTAAAACATCTGCGCCTATAGTTAGATCGGAAATGTTACAGGCGGTAGTGGTAACACTCCGCAAAAGTCAGTTGAGTGAGAGTGGATGCTCATGAATGCTGATTCTTTTTTGTATATAAATACTTCTACAAACGCAATAAAAATCCTGCCTGAAACGGTAAAAAATAGTGGTTTTTATGCTTTGTTTTTTTAGTTTTTCGGCAGATATTTTGCCCGGTCAGTTATGACTGGGTTTATTTTTTTTGTTGAGGATTTGGATTTATTTTTATATTATGTAGCTTTTTTGAAAGAGTTGTTTTAGACTTTCTTGAAAGAAAGTCAGCAAAGAACTTTGCGCACTGTGGCAAGTCCTGTTTAGCTTTGCTCGCTGTCCGGCTTCCGGGCAACTCGGCATTGTCATACAGAGAAAATCTTTACCTGCAAAGCAGCAATGCCTCAAACAGTCCCTCCAACGCTTACAGCTCGCAGCGCACACAACGAACTTGACCACAATGTGCGCTTAAAACCCTGTATCGTACAAATTGCTGCTAAATTTCATAAGAACGGCATCGAACTATCAATGAAACCAGTGATTATTGCTTAAAAAAGCCAAACGTACGATACAGAGTGTTTTACAGCGCATTGGGAAGATTTGGCAGATGAGCGACACGCAGCTGCAAGCAGGCGCAGGGTATGTCTGAGGCATCGGCAGGCTATGCACGGCAGAGCATTTGAATCTTTCCCTGTGATGCCGAGTTGCCCGGAGCGCGTACAGCGAGTGAAGCGCAATCCAAAGCTTAACAGCGCTGAAAGTTCTTTGCGCCGCTTGCTTTCAAGAAAGCGGCATAAACAAAAATGAAAAACAAAAATGAAAAAACATAAAGAAAATCTAAAGAAAAATTGGTTTTCTTTGCGCAGCTTGCTTCTGGAAGAAAGCTGCATAAGAAAAAGAAAACCTAAATTCAAATTCCTATCTGAAGAGCTCTTTGCTGACTTTCTTCCAAGAAAGTTTAAGGCAACTTTTGACGCCAAAAGAAATGAACATCTAAAAGATAAAAAGAAAATAAACATAAAAAGAAAACAACGAAAATAATCCCCGTCAAACTTTAAGTTTGGCGGGGATTGTTTCATTGTAACCCTTATTTCAACAAACCGTTGTCGGTGGTGATGACTTCAGGCGCACGTTCAAAGAGGAATTCACCGTCACGGACGGAGCAGGCAACAGAAACACGGTTGCAGACTGCTTCAAATTCTCCTTTGGCGTTGAGCACGATAAAGTTGGCCGGTTTGCCGGCTTCGATACCGTAGCTGTCAAGGATGTTCAGGGTGCGGGCGCCGTTGACAGTGATGAGGTCAAGGGAGTTGCTGATCTCTTCGATGCTCATCATCTGCGCGATATGGATACCGGCGTCGAGGATGTTCATCAGATTGCCGTTGCCGACCGGATACCACGGATCGCTCATGGAGTCCTGGGCAAAGCAGACGTTGATACCGGCTTCATTCAGTTCTTTGACGCGGGTCAGGCCGCGACGTTTGGGATAGCTGTCAAAACGTCCCTGTAAGTGGATGTTTTCTGTCGGGCAGGAAATGAAATTGACTTTGGAGAGCCCCAGCAATTTGAACAGCTTATAGGTGTAGGCGTTGTTGTAAGAGTGCATGGCGCAGGTATGGCTGGCGGTAGCTTTTTCGGCGATACCGCTGCGCAGTGCTTCTGCTGCCAGTACTTCGATAAAGCGGGATTGATCGTCGTCGGTCTCGTCGCAGTGGATGTCGACCATTTTGTCGTATTTAACAGCCAGTTCAAAGGCTTTCTGTACGCTTTTGACGCCGTCCTCACGGGTATATTCAAAATGGGGGATGGCTCCGACCAGGTCAGCGCCCATGGTGAGGGCTTCTTCAACTAATTTGTCGCCGTCCGGATAAGCGTACATACCTTCCTGCGGGAAAGCGATGATCTGCAGGGTGCAGGTATCTTTTACTTCATCACGCAGTTCCAGCATGGCCTGCAAAGCGGTGAGCTTGGGATCGGTCACATCAACATGGGTACGGATATATTGTACGCCGGTGAGGATCTCCTGTTTCATGGCCTGGCGGGCGCGTTCTTTGATTTCTTCTTTGGTAAGGTTGCCTTTGGTTTCAGACCAGCGTTGGATGCCTTCAAATAAAGAGCCGGTTTTGTTGGCGGCTGCCGGATTGAGGGCGGTGAAAACGTAATCCAGATGGATGTGGGGATCTACATAAGGCGGTACGGCAAGTTTGCCTTCCAGGTCGACAACTTTGTCGGCTTTTACTTTGGCAGCAAGGCCGGGGCCGATCTCTTTAAATTTACCGTCTACGATATACAGGTCCTGCAGGCCGTCCTGGCCTTTTAATTTAACATTGGTGAATAATGTGCTTTTCATTAGAAAGTCTCCTTTACAAATTTAAGTTTTGTGGCGGAGGAGCTTTGTAACGAAAACTCTTGTCGCAATCAGTATAGCAAGTGGAAGACTAAAAAGCACTGTACGAATGATACAAAAATGCTGGAGCGGCTTGTGCAGAAAATGCACTGGCAGGCAGGGACGTTTTTGGCTTTTTTGTACGTTGTGTACAAGGCTGCGGCGGGAGTATACTGAAAGCACAGTAAAGCTAGCTGCTGCACAAAAAACACACGGCCCGGGGACAGGGCGAAAACTCTTAGTCAAAGCAAGTCAGTTCACTTAATAATGCGGCGCAGCCGCAGTTCACAGGTACCACGCAATAAATCTTCCTTAAATTAACGGTAAGGCGCAGGACACTGCGCGTCAGTAACAGGTACAGTAATGACGAAATATTACAAGCTAAACATTAAAAAGGAGCGATGAATCATGATTAGAATGAACGAAATGACCTGGATGGAATTTAAAGCAAAAATCGATGAAGGCGCGATCACTATCCTGCCGATCGGCGCCTGCGAACAGCATGGCCCGCATCTGCCGCTGTGCGTTGATACGGTTCTGGCCAACGGCTTTGCCGAAAGACTGGCGGAACGTGTGGGTGGTATGGTTGCTCCGACTATCAACTATGGTTATAAATCCAAACCTCTCTCCGGCGGCGGTCCGTTGTTCCCCGGCACTGTAGATTTGAACGGCGAGACTCTGATCCGTTTGACTTATGATGTTCTGGAAGAGCTTATCAAAGACGGCGTGAAAAAAATCATGGTTCTTAGCTGTCACTTTGAAAACGAAGCTTTTGTCTGCGAAGCAGTTGACCTGATCGCGCAGAAATACGGTGAACAGGCTAAGATCCTGATCGCTAACTGGTGGGACCCGATGCCGTTAGAGATCATTGATAAAGTATTTGACGAAGTGCCGTTCCCGGGCTGGGCTTTTGAGCATGCCGCCGTTACCGAAACTTCTCTGATGATGGCTTTTGCGCCCGAGCTGGTGCATGAGGACAGAATGGTGGACACTCAGGGCGCAACTCCCTGCCCGTACCATATCTATCCTGTGCCTAAAGACGCAGTACCGCCGACCGGCGTTCTTGCTCCGGCGCGTTCTTCCTCTGCCGCCCGCGGCCAGCTGATCATTGACAGTGTTTTGGATGAACTGGTCAAGATCTGCGATAAAGAATTTTAATTCCGGTATTTGACGGAGCGGCCGTTGCCGCTTCGTCTCTCATAAAGGAGAATCATCATGGCTAATACAAGTACCAGGGGTATTTTACTGACGATGCTGTCGGCTGTTACTTTCGGTTTTGCCTTCACCTTAGGGCCGATGACCTATGGCGAAGCCGGCAGTAATCCGGTGACCCTGACCTTTCTGCGTAATTTTTTGAGCCTGCCGGTGCTGTTGGCGATCCTTTGGTATCAGGGCGTGTCCCTGCGCGTCAGCGCCAAAGAATTGTGGAGCCTGACTGTTTTAGGCGGGATCGGCAACGCTGTCACTACGCTGATGCTGTTCATTGCGTTTTCACTGATCGACGTAGGCGTAGCGACAACGATCCATTTTATTTATCCTGTTTTTGTAACTATCGGCTGCGTGCTTTTTTATAAAGAACGCCTGGGTCTGCAGAAGTTTATCGCGCTCTTGATCGCTACTGCCGGCATCGCCTGCTTCTTTCTGGGCGTGGATATGAGCGCCGGTTTCAGCGGCGGCACTTTCCTGGGACTCTTTTTGGCAGTTGCTTCCGGCGTTACTTATGCCTTTTACATCATTTACATGGACAAGAGCGGTTTAAAAAACCAGCCTGTTTTTAAGATTTCCTTTTATGTAGCGCTGATGTCCTCGATCGCTATGGGGATCTTTGGCATGGGCACGGGCGAATTGACTTTGACGACGCTGACGCCGCAGGCCTGGTTCATTTCTACGGTCTTTGCCCTGCTGTGTACCGTCGTGGCCCTGTCGCTGCTGCAAATAGGCATCAAGCATGTCGGCGCGTCTACCGCCGCTATTTTGACTACCTTCGAGCCGATCACCAGTATTATCTGCGGCGTGCTGCTGCTGGGTGAAACGGTGACCATGATCAAGATCGTGGCCTGCGCCCTGATCATGACCGGCGTAGTTACCTTATCTCTGGCCAAACAAAAAAAGCCTCCCGAAGAGGTCGTTACCGTTCCGGAAGGCTGATCTTACATCTTAAATTTGAGCAAACTTACAAATCCTCCTATAAATAAAACATGGAAAAGCACCGGACGACTACTGCTTGGGGTCCGGTGCTTTTTTATTTTATTCGTCAAGGTAATCTTTAGCCACGATACTGTTCAGCAGGTCAAGCCGCACCAGCGCGTCGTCGATATCGCGTCCCAGCAGGTCCCTGATCTGGTTGAGGCGGTATAAAAGCGTGTTGCGGTGAATAAAAAGCGCCTGTGAGGTTTTAACGAGGCTGCCGTTGCAGTATAAATACTGCCGCAGGGTCTCCAGCAGCTCCGAGTTGTTTTTGCTGTCATGCTGCAGCAGTGCGCCGAGGTTGTAGCGGTAGTATTCGCGGATCTCTTCTTTGTCGTCGATCTTGAAGAGCAGGCGGTATAAACCAAGTTTGGAATAGTAGACGATGTGATCGCGGCGCTCCATTTTTTTCCAGAGCAGCAGCGCTTTCTGCGCTTCCTGATAGCTGGCTTTGATCTGTTCGATAGCGGTATAAGGGCGTCCGAAGCTGAGGTAGAGGTCGCTGCCGCTGTAGATCTGTTTTAAAAGTCCGTAAACCGTTTCCATATAAGCCGCCGCTTCGGCTGCTTTTTCTGCCGTAGACGCGCTGGCAAGACAGATCACGTTGTTGCCGTAGACCAGGGTAGTGATGGGCAGCTGTTTTTCTTTACACAGGCTGCCGACGGAATGCTGCAGTTTATCTTCGATACTGTCGTGCCCGGCGTCTGTCAGTACCTCGCCGGCGGGATAGCTGACGTTGAAAACGGCGATAAATTTGTATTCCAGCAGCTTGATATCGTTGATAACTGCTGTGTCCAGCATTTGCCGGTAATCGACGTCGGAAGCGAAAAGCAGGCGTCCCAGAAAGTTTTTGGACTTTTTGATCTCAAATTTATCACGCATGATCAGGTCGGTGATCTCGCGCGTCACATCGATCAGCTTCACATCCCAGGGCATTTCAAAAAGCGGGAAATCCGCCGCATCGGCTTGGGCCAGCAGCTCTTCCGGAATAGCGTTGATATATTCATTACCGACCAGGATGACGAGCCCGGCCAGTTTTTTCTGGATACATTCTAAGATAAGGTCTTTCAGCTTATCGGCACTGTGGGCGATGCCGGTAATAAACAGCAGCTCGCCTCCGTGCACCCATTGGGAGACACTGGAGGTCTGGCCTACATAGGGCCAGGTGACTGTGCGGTCGAGGCCGTTTTGTCCGGCCACCAGCTTGATACGCTCAAAGTATTTTAAAGGCAGTAGATCCTGACAGGTAACAGACATAATAGACCTCCCGGCATAATTGTACTGGTTTTATTATACCAAATTTATGACCCGGCCAGCAGGAAATTTTAGCTGGGCGCATAAAGAGCAGACTGCTGCGGCGTAAGCTTCAGACAGGGTTATGATCAGAGCTTAATAAGGGGGCAGGCGACTTTAAGAAAGTGAATAAGCCCTGCGGAACAATAAAAACAGACTGTGCCGGAAATATTCCGGCACAGTCTGTTTTTGGTCTGCGGACAGGGAATGTGTATCTTGAAAAAACAAAACTTGATTAGGGGGGGACATATGATATGATGAAATCGAGAAAATGACAGCCCTTATCACAGCAGATAATCTGCGGTGCTCAGGCAGTAGCCTTTGCCGTGTATGGTAATGATGCGTACTTTTGTATCGTCGTTCAGCCCCAGCTTACGGCGCAGCTTGCTCAAATGCATCTGCAGGCCGCGGCTGGTATGTTTCAGTTCGCCGCTGGCCCATAACCGCTGATACATTTCTTCAGTGGCGACTGTTTTATTGACATTCTGCGCCAGCAAAAGCAGTAGGTTATATTCGCTGTGGGTCAGGTTGACGATAGTGCCGTTCAGCAGGACCCGGTTGCTTTTGGTATAGATTTTGATATTGCCGATGTCGATAGTGGCATGCAGCTCATTGAAGGGGATCTGATAGCATTTTTTCAGGATGGAAAACAGCCGGTAATAAAATTCCCTGCTGCCGCAGGGCAATCTGATGAAGGTAGTGGCGCCGTTTTGGTAAGCGGCGATAGCGGTATCTTCGTCAGGTCGGGCTGATACGGCCAGCAGCGGCGTAGTTTTGGTAAGGGTGTAAAAAGTTTTTATTTCTTCAGCATCAGAAGTCGGACATTCGATGACCAGAGCAGCAGGATTTAACAAGTAAAATTTCTGTACGGCATCGGCATAGTCCATTACAAAAATAAATTTTGCTTCAAAAAAAGTGCTGTAGATAAATAATTCGCTGAAAGTTTTAGTCATCTTTGGTGTGCAGATGGTCAGTATTGTAAGCATGATAGCGCTCCCTCTCTGTAAAACTGCAAAAACACAAAAATAAAAACTAAATTCTCTACGCACTAATGATAGCATTTACATTATGTTTAATACAAGTGGTATTTCAGAAAGAAAGATGTAAATAAAAAATTTACAAAGTGGAAAAATATTTCTAATATAATGGTTTTAAAAGGGTATCTATTTAACTTATATGTTTTGAGAAAATAAAATGGGGGCGGTAAAAGATGAATGGGAAATATTTGGAAAAAGCACTGCGGTTGGCGCTGGTGACGGGACTTGCCGGTATAACTCTGACAGCGTCGGCACAGACTCCGCCGGCTGCTCCGCCCAGCGGTTATAATGACGCCGGGGTACAGCTCAACCGTACCAGGGAATATCTGGAACGCGAGCAGATCGCCAGAAGGATCCAGGAGGAGCGGGAGAAGCAGCGCAGTGAAGTGGAAGAAGCCAAAGAAGGCGAACAGGCGGAAGCATCGGATAAAATACTGTTTGTTTTGAAAAAAGTAGTCGTTGATGCTTCGCAGGTCCTGGACAATAACGCTGTAGAGGCGATTACGGCCAAATATGTCGGGCAGGAGGTCTCTCTGCAGAAGCTCAATACCATGGTCGCCGAGATCAATAAGCTTTACGAGGATAAAGGCTATCTGACCTGCAGGGCCGTTCTGCCGCCGCAGACGATCAAGGAGGGTATCGTCCACATCAACCTGGTGGAGGGGCGTACCGGTAAACTGATCATAGAGGGGAACAAATCGACAGGCAGTAAATATATCAAAAACCGCCTGCGGCTGACCGAAGGCGAAATCAACAATATCCATACTTTAAATAAAGATATGCTGCGATTCAATGGTACTAACGACGTGCAGCTGCGTATTTTCATGCAGGCCGGAGAGGAGGCTGGGACCACTGATTATGTGATCACCGCCTATGAGCCGAAGCAGCATAATTTTACGGTATATTCGGATAACGCCGGCAGCGACAGCAGCGGCCTATGGCGCGGCGGGCTCTTTTATACCAATAAGAGCCTGACGGGCAACCGGGATCAGCTGATGCTGAGCGGGATCTTTTCCAAAGGCACAAAATCAGGCAGCTTTGCCTATACCACGCCTGTAGGGCGCAGCGGCACCAAATTAGGGGTGCAGTACAGCGCCAACAGTGTGCATATCATCGACGGCGAACTGGAACCGATGAATGTCAGAGGCCATTCTACTGCGTATGGCGTTTCGCTGACGCAGCCTTTGATAGTTACGGAAAACATCAAAACTGACGTGGCACTGGAATACAGCCGGCAGAATTCACAGACGGATTTTCTGGGTATCCACTGGGTGGACGATACGATCAGCGGCTATACGGCTTCCTTCAGTATGATGAATTACGGCAGGAGCTCGGTGATCTATCAGAAACACGGTTACCGGTTCGGTGACTGGGAAAATATTGACGGCGGTTCCAAAAATTTCGGCAAATATCAGTTCAACGGACTGTACCAGAAGCTGTATGCGGGCGGGCAGATGCTGTCAGGCAGATTGGACGCCCAGTTCAGCGGCACTGATTATCTGCCGTCGGCCGAACAGTTTTATATCGGCGGCGCTTATAGCGTCCGTGGTTATAAAGAGAGTCTGCTGGGCGGCGACCATGGCTGGTCGGCAAGTGTGGAATATGCCGTGCCCATAGCTAAGGCGACTTCTTTGTTTACGTTTTTTGATTACGGCGCGGTCTATGGCGACAGCGCTTTTGACGATCATATCCTTGCCGGTACGGGTATCGGCATCAAAGCGACGATAGCGCAGAATTTTTACAGCAGTCTGACGTTGGGTATACCGCTGCGGCGGGAGCTGAACGGCACCGAAACCGGCAAAACACGGCTGCATTTTATGTTTAACGGACAGTTTTAGGGAGGAGCAGGACAATGAGTAAGCAAAGACAGATCAGGAGGAGCAACGAAAAACTGAAAAACAAACAGTCCGAGATCATAGCAGAAAAAAGGCCGCATCTGGCAAGACGGATCATTTCGGCTGTTACGGCTATGGGCATTTTTGCCAATCCGCTGGCTGCTTCGGCGCAGATCCTTGCGGGTGCTGATTTTACCAAGGTTACAAGCAACGGCAGCGTCATCGACATCGAAACCAAGAAGATCATTGACCGTACAGGCGTCAATATTTTTAAGGAATTCGATCTGAACGCCAATCAGATCGCCAATATGTATTTCGGCGACAAGGCCAACAGTAACCAGGCTGATAATCTGGTCAACTTTGTCAACAGCCATATCGATGTCAACGGTACAGTAAACGCGATCAGGGACAATAAGATCGGCGGCAATCTGTATTTTCTGAGTAAGGAAGGCATGGCAGTAGGCAGCAGCGGCGTGATCAATACGGGCGCACTGCATGTTATGACGCCTACGGCGGCACAGATGACGGCAATGCAGAACGTGTTGTCGACCGGTACTACGGAAAACCAGAAGGCACAGCTGGAGCTGCTGCGCAACAGCCCGGCACAGATCCCCCTGAACCCCAGCGGGACGATCACGGTCTTAGGTAAGGTCAACGCCACCAATAAGATCGATCTGCGCGCAGCTAATATCCTTGTGGGTATCGACGGCAGCGGCGTGGTCGACAAGACTGCCGCACTGCGCACAGGCGTGGTCGATTTTACTGATCTGGTCAATATCAAGGGCAACGGCGGCGATATCCAATCGGGTCTGACCGGCAATCTGACGGCGACGATGGATGCGGGCAGCGGTGATATCATCCTGAAGGCTTCCGCCGATGCGGGGACAAAAAGACTGGCTGACGGCGCGCCTGACTTTATCAAAGACAAGCTGGATGGACTGGCTGACGAGTTCACTTACAGGGATATCTCAGCCACGGTCAAAAATTATGGCACGATCGACGCCGCAGGCGGTGTGGAAATATCGGCGATAGCTGCAAATGGTAAAAGGACGGATACTACTGACGCAGATCCCGGCAGTCTGGCTAAAGTAACGGCTGCAGTGGATCTGGCTGGCAATGTCAGCGGCGTAAAAGATGTCAAGGTAAGCGCCAGCGCTAAAAATGAATACGTTGATGAGGACGGACTGGTGCATAAAGCATCGGTATTGGGGCTGGGAGCAGCTACGCCGCTCACCGGCGATGTGGCGTTTGCCGTGCTGGATACGGCGGCCACAGTCAACATCGGTTCGGAAGCTACAGTCAGCAGCAGCGGCGGCAATGTGTCTGTCAGCGCTGAAAGCACTACGCTGGCGGCAACGCAGGCTTCTGCCACGGGCTATAAATATGCCAGCCTGGGCGGACAAAAGGGTACTTATGTCCCGGCTGGAGCAGTAGTATATACGGAAGCGTCTAATAAGGCCACGGTCAATGTGGACGGTAAGCTGACCGCTGCCGGTGACGTTGACGTGGCAGCCAAGGCAGATCTGAAGATCGACGCTGTGGACAATCTGGCAGTCAAGGGCGGCAACGCCAATCAGGTCGTGGTCGGCGTCATGGTTACCAACGGCGACAATGCGGCGCAGGTCAATATCAATAAAAATCAGGCGGCGGGATATGAGCAGGCGCTGACGGCCGGTAAGGACGTCAATGTCAAAGCCGAAGCCCTGAACGACCTGAATTCGGAAGAAAATGTGTCGGGAGCTGATGCTTCCGCACTGGTGACTGCTGTCAATGTCACCAATTATAACAGTAGTGCCGGCGTAAATGTAGACCGTTCGTTGCTGGCGGGCAATGACCTTAATGTGAGTGCCGCTGATACTTTTACCAATAATACTGTCAGCAGCAATAATAAGATCGGTTCTGGCAAATATGTCGTCAAAGCGACGGAAACGCTGGAGCAGGTGGGCGCTACAGACGCCATGAAGGCGGTCGGCGGGAAGATCAAGGAGGCTTTGTTCAAAAAAGACGGCGCCCAGGGCGGCGAGGAGCTGACTTATGAAGGCATCAAGCTGTCTGATTTCCTGAAGGCCGGCGCTACGGTAGCGGTAGTCAATGAAAAGAATAACGCCTCTGTCAATATCGGTTCAGAGGCCGGTTTGACGGCACAAAACGGGCAGATCACGCTGGATGCTAAAATGCAGATGGACGATATCCATATGACGGCCAGCGGCGCCAGCAATTCCTACACCAAAGAACAGGGCGGCGGTATCGTCGGCAATGCGTCGGTACTGGTCACTAATCTGGAAAATCAGGCTACTGTGACGGTAGCTGACCGCAGCGATGCTAAACTTGCCGACGCGGCTATCAGCGGCGCTAAAGGCGTGACTATCAACAGTCAGGTCAAAATAGACTATAACCGTGTGCAGAAGATGGTCGACGCTGTCAAGGATGCTGCTGCCAATATCGAAGCCGGTTTCAGCGGTCTGGGCGGCAGTATCAGCAGCGACTGGCAGAATCTGCTGGATGCCGTCAAAACTAAAGCGAAGGCTTTGGAAGCGGCAGTAGGGACGTTCTCAGCCGATGAGACCCTGCTGACGAGCGACGATGGCATACTGGAGGCGGCAGGACCCTTTACTGCGGCCAAAGAATTGCTGGCGGCTTTGGACACCCTGAACGAGCAGATCGCGGCGGCAGAGGCGGGAACTGATGAGGCACAGAAGACTACGGCAGCTCAGCTGAAACAGGCTGTATCAGGGCTGAGCGACGTAGTGGTGAATGCCGTGGCTTTTGCCGATCCCAATAATTATGCCAATTTCGGGGCGGTCTCCAATGCCAAGGGCGATGATGGTTCTGGCCAGGGCACAGGCACGCAGGCAACTGTCGCAGGTACTGTGATGGTAACGAACGTCAAAAATAACAGCAAGGTTTTGCTGGGTAATAACGTAAAGATCGATTCCCAGGGCACGGTAGAGGTCGGGGCTGAAAATACGATGAAAGATGTCAGCCTGGCCGGTGTAACTGCGTCCATTTTCAATAATGCGGGCGGCAACAGCTCGATGGGCGCTACGGTCAATATCGGTAACTTTGATACTAATACGGTCGCTGCTGTGGGCGAAGGTTCGCAGATCAGCGGCGGCGAGATCAATATCACCGGCAGCAATACTATCGACCATGTGGCGGTAGCTGCCAGCGCCGGCAAAGGTGCTTCCGGCGAATCAGGAGGTTCGGGCGTGACGCTGAACGGTATGGTCTCGGTGATCAGCGGCGACAGCAAAGTGCTGACGATCGTCGATGACGAGGTTTCGCTGACTGCGTCTAAAAACAGCAGCGGCGCGGATACGACCAGCGGTACAGTCACCATCAGCGGCCATAATGATACCAGTCTGGTCAATGTGGCCGGCGGCCTGGCTATGACTGAGTCTAACGGAGCCGTGGGGGCTGCTGTGGCCATCAATGATTTTGCGGTGCAGAATATTGCCGGCGTCGGTGACGTATATGGTTTCAGCGCCGAGATCTTCGGCGAGGATAATGATGAATTAACAGGCGGCGACGGTTATACTACGGCCTATACGGCGACCGGCAGCCAGAAAAAAGCCGCTGCGATCACTGCTTACGGGCTGAACGTGGAAGCCGTTACCGACGGCACGATCAATACCGTCAGTGTGGCCGGCAGCGTCTCTAAAAATGACAGCTCAGGCGAGAAGGGCTTCTTCGGCAAGGTGGGCGATAAAATAAACGGCCTTACCGATAAGGTTTTGGGAGAAAACGGCCTGGTGGGAAAAGCCGGGTCGATATTCGCCGATAAGCTCAATGGCGACGGCAGTTCTTCGTCGGCTGTCGATGACGCTTTCAACGCCAACGGTACGGAACAGGGCGGCGGCCAGCTGCATATCAACCGTGATAACCAGGGCGGCGGCAACGGTGCTATGCCGGAGTTCAGTATCGCCGGTTCAGGCAGTGTTTCTGTCAACAGTCTGGACAATGCTACTAAAGCCGTAGTCGATAACGCCGTCATTACTTTGAACGACGGTGATCTGAGCGTCGTCGGCAAGGATAACGCCTTTGTCGGCGCTTACAGCGGCGCGGCGGCTATCGTCTGGAAATCCAGTGGCGACAGCGGCGCTCAGGGCAAAAGCGCGGCTTTAGCAGGCGCGGCGGCGGTCAATGATCTGGATAATACTATCAGCGCCGTCATTTCTAACAGTAATATCAGTAATGCGGGCAAGATCGATGTGCTGGGCTTGAGCGGGGGTACTACTATCGCGGCCGGCCTAGGCATGGAAATATCGAAAAATGAAGGCGGCAGCGGCACGGGCGGCGCGGCAGTTTCAGTCAATCTGATCGACCGCACTGTCAATGCTTTGATGGAAGATAATACAGTCGATAAGGCTGAGGCCATCGACGTTACCGGCTATCAGAGCGATGTGCAGGTAACAGGCGGGATGCAGGTAGCTGCAGGTAACCAGGGCAAGGCGCTTGGTGCTTCGGTAGCTGTTGCTTCCCTGAATAATACCGTCAACGCCGGGATCAAAGGCACCGGCAAGAACGGAGCTGCTTATACAGATATCGGCAATGTGGAAGTACATGCTTTGACCGCGCTGACCGCTGTAACGGCGGCAGTATCGGCCGGCGCTACTAAAACCAGTTCCAGCGACGGCGTCAGCGTCGATATCCAGGGTGCGGGCGTTTATAACGGCGTCAGCAATCAGGTCAACGCTTATATCGACAGCGCTAATATCCAGACGGTGGAAAATGGCTCTGTGCGGGTACGGGCGATGGATACCAATACCAAAGATGCAGGCGTGTACCAGGAGCTGCTGACCAAGGGCGCAAGCAGCAAAGAGCAGGAGCTGGCCAAAATAAGTTCCCTGATCGATACGAAAGGCAATTCTTATTATGACGGTCTGGATACCAGTATGACCGATGACGGTACAGGCGATGGAACGCTGGATATGAACAGTGTCGGCAGCCATGGCAGCACTATCGTCACGGCGGCTGCAGGCGTGGCTGTAACTAACGGCGATGCGGCAGTGGGTGCTTCGGTGGCCGTCAGCGATATCCAAAACAATTTCACAGCGAAGATCACAGATTCTGCCATTACTGCTGAAAATGTGGAAGCGCAGGCCAATTCTGATACTTTGCTGGTCGGTGTGGCCGGCGGTGTAGCCGTCGGCAATAAGCTGGGCGGCATCGGCAATGTTTCCTGGCAGAATATCGATAATGCGGCCACGGCTACGATCAGCGGTTCGGAGATCAACGCTCAGAACGTGGGCGCACGGGCTGTGAATACTGCGGCAATGATCAACGTGGCCGGCCAGATCGCCGGCGGTAAGAGTGCTGTAGGAGCAGGTTTGGGCTACAGCGGCCTGAGCAATGTCACCGGAGCGTATCTACAGGACAACGTTATTGATAAAAGGATGGCTGATACGGACGGCGTCAATGTTTACGCCAATGCGGCCAACGGCAATAAAATGTATACGGTGGGCGCCAGCCTGGCGGCAGCTACAGAAGGCGCTGCCATTACCGGTACAGTGGTGCTGACGAGAGCAGACGGACAAACTGACGCCGTCATCAGCGATTCGCAGATAGACAATGCGCAGCAGGTGGACGTTAAAGCGGCTGATACTACCTATACCTATACGGTGATGGGTAATGTAGCGGCAGGCTCTAAGGTCGGTGTGGGTGCAGGCGTGGCCTATACGGATATCGGCGGCAGCTCCGGCGATCCGGATAAGGCCGGCCAGATCACCAGGGCGCAGATCAAAAATACTAAGATCGCAACCCAGGATGCGGCGGCTGTCAACGTCAGCGCCAATGACAGTTCTAAAGTGCTGAATGTGGCCGTAGGCGTAGGCGGAGCCGGCAATGTAGCTGTGCAGGGCGCTGCCTCGACGGCTTTGATCAATAAACAGACCCAGGCTTCGATAGAAGCCACGGATATCGATAAAGACGAAGCCGATGCGGCTAAAGCCAGTGTGACCGTAAAAGCGGATGCAGACAGCAAGATCTTCAATACAGCCGTGGTAGCGGCAGGCGCAGGAACAGTTGCAGTCGGCGCCGGCGTAGCGGTAAACAGGATCGTGCAGCAGACTGAGGCCGAGGTGCTGGGCGGTACGATGAATATACGCGGTCTGGACGTGCGCGCTACAGCCGCGCCCAGAATAGAAACCATCGGCGTCGGTGGAGCGGTCGGCGGCAATGTGGGCGTTACCGGTTCGGTAGCCGTCAACATGATCAAAAATGACGCCACTGCCCATATTGGGTCTGGTGCGGTGATCACAGCTGACGGCAGCGTCGGCGTAGTGGCTCAGAGCGATGAACAGATAGCCAATTATGCAGGCAGCGTCAGCGGCGGCGGTACGGCGGCAGTTGGTGTTTCGACCAGCGTCAACCAGATCTCCGGTACAACGTCGGCCTCGATCGGTGAAAGCGGCGCTGACAAGACCCAGGTCACGGCTAAAGGCAATGACAGCGGTATCACTACTTATGGTACGGTCGCTGACGGCCAGATCCATGATACGCTGATCGATGATGAAACCGTAGCGATCAATTCCCATATCGAACGGACGCAGTCGACGCAGAAGGGCATCGTGGTCGACGCTTCTTCGACGCGCGATCTGAAATCCTTCCTGGTGAATGCCAGCGGCGGGATGTATGCCGGTGTGGCGGCAACAGTCAATGTAAATATGATCGAAGGCGCTACCAGCGCCAAAATCACTAATGCTGTTTTGAACGGCGGCCTTAGCGGCAGCGGCAGCCGGGCAGACGTCAGCGTTCGTGCCGGTGACTACTCCAACAGCTCCGGCTTTGTGGGTTCGGCCGGGATCGGGATCGAAGGAGCCGGGATCGGCGCCGGATCAGATACCAATACTGTCAGCCGCAATGTTACGGCTGAGGTCGATGACAGCGAGATCAGGGCGCAGGCGCTGAAGGTACAGGCCGAAGGCAAGCAGGGTATTTCCTCGTTCACTATCGGCGCAGGAGCGGCCGGTATCGGCGCAGGCGTAGCCGGCGTGGTCACGGTCAGTGAGATCAACAGTAAGACGAAGGCGGCTTTGTCCGCTTCCGATGCGGATGTCACAACACTTGATGTTGGGGCCAACCATCTGGCACGCACAAATGCCGGTAATATCTCGGTCGGCGGCGCCGCCGTTGGCGCCGGGATCGGGTTATCCGTAGGCGTGCTGAAGGATGATTCGGACACAGAAGCCGTAATTGCAAATAGTGAAGTTACCAGCAGCGGCGATCAGAAGCTGACTGCAACTAATAAAACGACTGTGACCTCCGGCATCACAGCCACTGGCATTGCCGGTTTGGGCGCTGGTGTGGCCGGATCGGTCTCCGTCAATAATATCAATGGCAGAGTGAGCACGGATATCAGTGATTCTGCACTTACTTCTACCGGCGGCGCGATCACTTCGGCAGCTAAGAATACGATCGGGCTCGATGCCTATACCGGCGGCAATGCCGGCGGCGTAGGCGGCGTCGGCGCCAGTGTGACTGTCAATACTATCGACAGCACCGTGCAGAACAATGTGACGAACAGTAATTTAACGGCTGCGAAGGATATCACGGTTACGGCCGAAGAGATCCGCGACATCAGCCAGGTGGCTACCAATGCGGCAGTCGGCGGCGCAGCTGTGGGCGGCAATATCATCATTACCAACGCCGGCAAGGCTTTGGATGCCGGTGATGAAAATGAAAGGGCGGCCCTGGCTCAGCTGGATGAAGCCAATGGTGTCTACGGCGAAACGGATATGCTGGGCTTTGCCGGCAGTCTGGGCGCATTGAAGAAAAGCGGCATCAATGCCGGCAGCGATACAGTTGCTGTAGGCGCAGGCAAGGGCGGCGGTAAGGATTCCCAGATCTCTGCCAACATCAACGGCGGCAGTCTGACGGCGCAGGGCAAGCTGGCTGTGACTGCTAAAGAAACTGATAATATCAGCATGACCGGCGGTAGCGGTTCCTTAGGAGCGGCCGCAGTCAATGCCGGTGTGGGTATTGTCAATGTCAACCGTAATCTGGCGGTCAATATCAATAATACCAGGCTCAGCGGTACGGAAATAAAAGCCGGCAGCGAGATCAACGGCAAAACGCAGCTGAACATGTATCAGGGCAGCGGCGGCCTGCTTGGCGTCAATGCGGCTTACGGACGGGTGAGCACTGCGGGTACTAATACCGTTAATATCAGCGGCAGTACTTTGACGGCGACGAAAAAAGACGTGGCTGTGACTGCTGCCGACAGCAGCAGTGCTTCGGTCAATGCGGTCGGCCTGACGGCCGGCGTAGCAGCGGCCGGCGTGATCGTGGCGCAGGCTGAAAACAGCAGTGCGCTCAATATCAAGGTGGACGGCAGTGACTTGACGGCGGAGGAGAACGTTGAGATCAATGCTGAACGCAAGGCGAGAAACGCCGACGGCAGTGAAAAGGCTTATTCGTTAGAGGCCAGCGCTATGGCAGGCAGCGGCGGTCTGGTATTTGCCGGGGCCGGCGTCAGCGCGCAGGCCAGTGAAAACGGCGAGGTCAATATAGCTGTGACCAGCGGCAATAACCTGACGGCGGGTAAAGCTGTCGATATCGCCGCGTTCAACGCTCCCGCAGTCAAAGCGGTCACCGGCGCGCTCAGCGGCAGTCTGCTGGCTTCGGCAGCTGTAACGGTGGCGCAGGCTAATATCGGTACCGAGGCTAAACATTTAAAGACCAGTGTGACTATTGGTGATAATAATGTTTTGGCGGCTGAGACGATCAGCGTCAAGGCAGAGAATAATGCCAAGCAGAATGTGGATATGCAGGCGTTGAGTATCAGCGCATCGCCCTTCCCCGGCGGCGCGGCCCAGATCAACAGCGGCGGCAGTTCTATCTACAGTGATGTGACTGTGGATGCCGGCAGCAATACCTACAGGGGCAAGGCTCTGGGAGAGAATAATTACGGGGCTGCCGATCTGCTGCTGGAGGCAGGCAACAGTGTGTCGCAGAAGGTACGGGCCAGCGGTATCAGCGCAGGTACGGCCTTTGCTACAGGCACTAACCTTGCCGCTACGCAGGCTGTTTTAACGACGAAGGTCACAGCGGCAGGCAGTAAGGCAGGCAGTCATATCAATGATCTGACCGTTAATGCGAAGAGCTATGCCGCTATCGACAGCGAAGCAAACGGTTATGGCGGCGCTTTGATCGATATCAGTCCTTATGCAGCCAAGGTGGAAAATGAGTATCGTGCCGATACTGATGTGGAACTGAGCGGGGACTGGACTACGGACGGCGTGGTCACCGCAGGCGCGATCAATGGCAGTGATATCGATCTGCATGCGGACGCAGTACGTGCGGCTGTTGTTGGCGGCAGCGGTGTCTGGCTCCAAAACAATGTCAGCAATGCTGCCAATGTGGCTGTAAAAGATGCGAAAATCACAAGTAACGGGGCCCAGGTTTACACGGCCCAGAATAATGTGGATCATACAGGGAAAATTGACGCCAGCGGCTATGGCGGCGTGAATGTCAATGCATCCGACCTGAACGATGCGTTTGCGTTTACGGCGGGGGTCACGGTAGATAAGAGTGAACTGACCGCTCTCGGCAACAGCGGTTCGATCACGGCGCAGGCTTTGACGCAGGGTACCATCAACAGTACCAACAGCTTGAAGTCAGCCGGGTTGGTCCCTGTTTCCTTAGCGGCCAGCAAGCATAAACTGGTCTATGATAATAGTGTCGATATTACTGGTTCGACGCTGAAAACGTCGAAAAAGGACCAGGATATCACCCTGGCGGCCAGCGATGACACCGAAGTCAGACTGGAAACTATCGCCGATACACAGGGCGGCGCTGTCGGCGCGGCTTCGGCCAGGGCCGAAAACGAACTGGCGCGCAGCAATAAGCTGAAGGTTGACGGAAATTCTTATCTGGAAAGCACTAACGATGTCAATCTGTATGCCGGTGCCAACAGCGGCGGCATCAATTCTTCGCTGGGGCTGGAAGTACTGGCGGACGCCTATAATAAGACGGTGATCCCCGTTTATACCGCGCCCAGCGTCAGAAATACGATGACGCAGAATAATCAGGTCGAGATCGCCGGCGATGTCGGCAGTGTGCGCCATGTCAATGTCAAAGCAGGCAAAGGTACGACGACGGTCACTGAATCGGCCCGCGAGTATAATATTTATACAGGTACGGGCGGCAGCGGTTCGGTTGCTTCGACTGTTTTAGGCGAGACTATCGGCAGCGAAATCACTGATAATCATGTCAATGTGACCGGTTCGGTCAAATCGGGTATCCATAATAAGCTGGAAGTCGATATCAGCGGCGCTACCGCGATCACTGCTCCGACATATGACGATAATGGTAATATGCTGACCCCGGGCAGCGTCAGCTACGGCGGCATTACAATTACGGTAGGCGAGGGTGCCGACTGGTTTGATAAAGACGGCATTACTCCGGCAGAGATGATCATCGGCAACGGTCTGCTGGCCCGTTATAAAGAAGTAAGCGGACTGATGCAGGAGTACCAGGTGGATTCGGACGAATATAAAGCTTACAAAAATGAACTGAGCAATATCGTACTGGAAATGAGAAAAGCCGGTATGGTCGCTTTGGATGTAAACGGTAATCAGACGGATATCCCTGTGGACCAGATCAATGTTGCGGCGATCAGGCTGCCGGATATCGTGGTTTCAGGCGGCAATATCAATATCGATACCGATAAGCTGCAGGGCAGTGGCAAGCTGACAGCGCAGGGCGCGCCGCAGCTCACGGTAAATAACAGCAGCGACCTGTATCTGGCAGTCGGCGACCTGACGATCAAAGATGCCGGCGGCCAGCTGAAGTTCAATGGTTCTGACCTGAAGAACACCAGCAGCGGCAACAGCTTTACCGGTACGGTCAAAGCCGACGGATTGAGTACGGAGACGCCGAAGATCACGGTCAACAGCAATTCTCCTTCGGCATTTACAGATAATCCTTCGCCGCAGGCAGATATCGGTATTTTCGGCGATATCAGCAATACGGCCGGCGATATTATCATCAATAATGATAATTACAACGTGCTGGTACAGGGCAATATCAGCGGCCGCAATATCACGTTGTCGGCCGTCAACGGTTCGGTAACGCAGACCAGCAGCGAAGGTCTGGTCAATATCGGCGGTGACCCTGTCACCCGTTATCAGTTCAGCGACTCGGTGGCGAAAAAGATCCAGGATTACCTTTATAAGTTAGGTGAGGGCAAAACCTTTACTTTCAACAGCTATGACGAGTATGTCAACTGGCTGGTCGAGACGGTAGGCATCGATCGCAGCGAACTGAATTACACGCCGGACGAGAGCGCCGGTATCGTAGCAGGCGACAACGTTTATATCAGCGGGCTGAACGTGAATATCGGCGGTCTGGTACAAAGCGGCTACGGTAACTATTCGACAGAACTGTCTGCTGCCGACGCCAGTAAAGTGGCGTCCCTGGATGCCAGTTGGGCAGCCAACCAGCGGCCTTTGAGCGATAACGAGGTCATGGGCAATGATGCTTACTGCATCAACGGCGGCGGCAAGGTCTGGAACAGTACGACCAAGGTCTGGGATTATGAGGTCAAGGTTTATTACAATCCTTCGACCAAACAGCTGCTGACTGACAGCATTACGCCTAACGGCGGTAAGATCTATATCACCGGTAAAATCTCCAGCACCGGCAACGGCCGGCTGATGGCGATGGACGGTGCTGCGGATATCGGTATCAATACGGTGGCCGTCGACCGTACGGTCAAAGTCAATACGATCACTAATAATGATATCAGTGGGCTGATCAGTATTACTGATAAAAACACCAATAAGGTCACTGAATATATGAACGGCCAGCAGCGCAGTTATACAGTCGGTACGGCTGCAGACAAGCTTCCGGCATGGTCGTCTGGCGGCAGCAGCTATACCTATGATCCGCAAAGCGGACTGCAGTATCAGTGGACCGGCGGCGTTTCCGGCGAGACTACGAAAAAGTACAGCTACAGTGAAAAATTCCTGTTCTGGGGACTTTTGGATTACAGTAATACCGGCGAGTTTGTAGACGGGCTGAACCGCGATGGCAAAGAGTATCAATTTACCACTGATTCCGGCAGCGGCCAGAGCCTGGCTACGGGTTCGGTCATTACTACGGGCAACAACGGCACGCAGTTTACGATCAGCTCCAGCCATTATACGACTAGTGAAGAGAAGTTTTCTGAAGTTACGGCTGATAAGCGGTATGACGGCACGGCCGGTAAGATCTTCGGCTACGGCACTACCTATTATTACTGGACAGGCAAGCAGGGTACGGCCAGTACCTCTACTTCCAGCCTGAAGGCTGATTACGGTATCAGTATCGGCTTCCTGGGCAATGGTAACGGCAGCGGCAACATCAATGTCACCAGCAAGAACGATATGATCCTGGCCGGTAACATCAGCAACGCCACCGTTATCGATAACAACGGTAATTACAAGGGCCTGGGCAACGTGACTTTGAACAGCAATCAGGGTTCGGTCACGGCTCTGGGCAACGCCAAGATCAATTCTGACGATGTCAGGATCACCGCCAATACGGGTATCCAGGTGAACCATGCGGCTATCGGCGGCAGCGCCAATGTAGACGCGGTAACGAATAACGGCAATATCAGCTTTATTTCCGACAAAGGCGCTCTGAACATCGTCCGGCTGATGACCGGCGGCACTAATGCTATCAAGGCAGAGACCGGTAATATTTATCTGCAGGCTGACGGCGATATTCTTGATGCCGGCAGCGGCGACTATACGGTCAAAGGCCAGCGTATCGACCTGGTGAGCAATACCGGCGGTATCGGTACTAAAGACAAGGCTTTGAAGGTGCTGGGCGGCAGCGAGCTGTTCAGCGGCGACAGTATGACCTCCAGTATCAATGCTTCGGCACAGGGCGACATCGTTTTAACGCAGACTGACGGCAATATGCGCCTGGGCACGATCGAAAGCGCTAACGGTGATGCGGTGCTGACAGTGGCCAACGGCAGCTTTGTTGATGCTTATAATGAAGAAAGCGTTGGCTTGTCGGACAGCGCCGCCAAGGTCGACCGGTGGCTGGAAAACGGCCTTATCAGCAGTGCTGATGCCGATGACAGCAACAGTAAAGCGGCAGAAAAGGCTAAGGAAGAACGTTTGTCCGGACTTGATTCCCGGGCAGAGGCTCTGGCTGGCGGCGACACAGGTAAAGTGCAGGCTTACAAAGACGCCGCTCAGGCTTATGCTGACGACGCTGGTCTGCAGGCTGCCAAGGCTGCTTATATCGAAGCTATGCAAAAGGCTGACGGTATCAGCGATGCGACAGAAAAGACTGCGGCCATAACCGCGGCTTACAGCGAATATCAGCAGGCGCAGCAGGATTATTTTGCCGGCGCCGGCTATAACGCAGACGAGCAGAATCTGATCGCGTCTTATGCAGAAGTGAGCACCAGCGATAATTATGGCTGGAGCAAGAACCAGCTGCTGTACGCTATCCAGGAGAGCGTTATCAACAGCAAGCCGGGACAGGTACAGACAGTTGACAAAGCCAATGTCACGGCAAACAATATCACGCTCAATGCCGCTAACGGCGGTATCGGCGTCGATGCGGCGGATAAGGTCATCAGTTATGATGAGCTGGGCAAGCTGGAAAATCTGCAGCTGCTGGCATCGGCTAAAGCCGGCGATCTGACCTGGAATGCGGAAACAAATACCGTTACTTTCAGGCAGCAGCGGGCGATCAATCTCCAGACCAGGGATCAGGGCGAGATCCATGCTGCCGGCCGCGATAATGTTTATCTGGCCGGGACGAAGGATACCGTGTTCAACATTGCCGGGATCAAGACCGAGCATGATATCAAACTGATGAGCGACAACGGTGTGCATATGATCGGCAATGGCCGGCTGGAAGGCGAGAACCTGATCATTTACGGCGGCAATGGCAGTATCGGCAGTGCGGATAAGCACATCGAAACGAAGATTTCCGGTACTCTTGATGCGAACAGCGCCAAATCCGTCTATCTGACGCAGCAGGACGGCGTTTTGACGATCCAGGCAGTAGCGGCAGGCGGAGAAGTCGTGCTGAATGCCGACGACGGTATGAAAATGTCTGCCGAAGAAGGCAAGGATATGGGTTATATCAGTGCCGGGACACAGATCACTTTAACTGCGGCTAAGGGCAGCATCGGCGTAGACGGTAATGGCGTCCGGATCCTCAACAATGGCGCCGTTATCAATGCCGACGCCGGCCAAGATATCTATCTGGACGGCAGGGAAAACGGCAATCTGGTCTTGGGTACGATCAGGACAGACGGTACGTTTACATTGAACAGTGCCGGTAATGTGAGCCTGGGCCGCGCCGAGGAACAGGACAATGAAGGCATAGTGACGGTGACCGGGGTCAAGGGCCGGGTAACGGCTGAGAACAACGGCGTCATCAAAGCGGTGAACATTGCTTTGGATCACGGCGGCGTCACTATCAATGGAGCAGCGGGGAACCTGCTGCTGCAGGCAGAGGGCAATATTACCCAAAATGCTGCGGCGGAAGGCATCAAGTCCACATCACTGACGGCTGTTACCGGCGGCGGGCAGAAACTGCTGAGCCAAAATAACGAGATCAGCAATTTCTCAGCCCAAAGCATCGGGCAGAATAACAGCATCAACGGCGGTATAGAATTTGTCAGCAAGGCAGCCGGTGGTTTAACGGTCCAGCTGAACGGACTCAATGTCAATGCAGGTAACGTCAGCATCAGTAATATCTCTGCTGACGGCGATCTGACGATCAATGGCGGCGTAAATGTTACCGCCGGCGGTATCGATTTCAGCGGCAGGGGAGATCTGGCTACTACAGGCGTGCTGAAGGCGGCGGAGGCTGTCGGGATGACGGCTGACGGCAATATCAGCAACCGTGATGCCATAACTGCCGGTAAGGACATCGACCTGCAGGCTGGCGAAGATATCACCAATAACGAAGCAGTCAGCGCCGGTACAGACCTGCTGATGGCTGCTAAGGACGGCAGTATCATCAATAAGGGCGCTGTAAGTGCCGATGCAGATGTGTCCTTAACTGCGGCCAAGAGTATTACCAACAGCAGTACGGTCCAAGCAGGCGAGGGTCTGCTGATGAATGCTGTTACTGGCAACATCATCAATCAGGGCAGCGTAACTGCCGGCAAGGCTATCGACCTTCAGGCTGGCGAAGATATCACTAATAACGAAGCAGTCAGTGCCGGTACAGACCTGCTGATGGAGGCTAAGGACGGCAGTATCATTAATAAAGATGCGGTGAGTGCCGATGCAGATGTGTCCTTAACTGCGGCCAAGAGTATTACCAATGCGTCTGATGTCAGTGCTGCAAAATTGATCTCCATGCTGGCCAAAGCAGGTGACATCATTAATGAAGGCAATCTGACGGCAGGCGGCACAGGTCTGGCAGTCGATCTGACGGCCGGGCAGGGCAGTATCCGCAATACGGCTGCTGCCGGTACGATCGTGGCTGCAGGTGCGGTGCAGATGCAGGCTGCGGAAGATATCATCAATCAGACTGCGGTAAACAGCGGTGAAGGCCATGATGTAGTCATAGACGCCGGCAATGATCTTGTCAACAGCGGCGCGGTAGACTCCGGGCGGCAGGTGTTGCTTACAGCCGGGCAGGATATCGGCAATACGGGTAAGATCACGGCGCAGGACGCTATTACCATGGATGCCGGCAATGATATCAGCAATAATGGCAGTCTGACTGCTGTTCAGGATGTGGCGTTGACGGCGGCAGCCGGCAATATCAATACCGGCAGCAATGGAACGGTCCACTCCGAACAGGGCAGCATCAGTCTGGCTACTCAAAATACTGCGGCTGCAGGAGCTGGCGCGATCAACGTCGGCGCAGCCCTGACAGCGCAAAAGCATATCAATATTCGGACGGAACTCGGCGATGTCTTTATGGGTGCTGATGCTACGGCACAGGATGGCGTTTTGACAGTGCACGTTACAGAGGGCGATATCAGGAGCAGTCACTTTGACGGCGGCGATAACCCTGCCGGTACCGACGTTAAGCTGTCCTCGATCAACGGCTCTGTAGATGTGTATACACAGAAGGGCGATGTTGATCTCCACGAGATCTATGCTAAGGATAAAGCTTCGGCCGGTACGGAAAACGGACATTTACGGCTCTGCAAGATCGATGGCAATATCGTTGTCCTGATCACCAAAGACATGGACAACAATATGGATGTCAAAGAAATAGTTGCCGGTAATCAGCTCATAGTCAGCGGCAATCATATCACGCTCGACGATATCAAACAGCGTGACGATGCTGACGGTATGCTGATCATCAGCCCTGGCGGTGCCAAAGATGACGAGCCGATCGGAGATTTTACGATCAAAAATATCAATACCAGCAATGGTGTTCGGTTTGATAAGCTGTGGGTCAGAAATGCCAATCTGCACGTGGAAAGCGGCCGGTTCTATATCGATAAGCTGGCTGTAGCCGATGTGGCTTATTTCAGCAACAGCGATATGCGGACTTCGGTTTACGGTACGCCGCCGCTGCGTGACGGCAGCAACAGCATCTACTGGTTCAATTATGCCGCTAACGATCCCAAGAATAACCTGTTGGGGTGGCATAATGACGAATATCTGGGCAACTGGATGCATCTGTATTTTACTGACCGCTACCGGACCCAGATCAGCAATGGTGTACTGATCTCGCTGGATGATTACCATTATGCTTATAATCAGAGATTTACGGGTGAAAATCATCTGCGTTTCCTGAAAAAAGAAATGCCGCGTGATGTTTATGAAAAGAACAATCCTTCCGGAGTATCGCTGTATCAGCGCTTTGCGCTGTACGAATTGCCGGAGGATCAGCAGCAGGAACTTCAGGAAGATGATCTTGTGATCGGTGAGAACGTTTAAAAAAGCAGGGAGCGGCTTCAAGCCGCTCCCTATCCAAAAGGAGCAATGCAGATGAATAAAAAAGCGGAAGATTTTAAAAAATATTTAGAAACGAAGTCCATTACCTGTTTTGCGGTGGAAGAAATAGAGGAAGATCAGCTGAATACGGTAGTTTTTCGGTCGACGATCGAGGTCGAGGGCCAGCAGCTGCCGACGATCATTATTTTGGACAGCAGTATTTATGGTATGATCCGGGTACTGGCAGCGCCCGGCGCTTTAAAAGAAAATAATGAGCTGGAACTGCTGCGGCAGCTCAATACTACCAACGGCAAATATAAGGTGTTCAAATATTATCTGGGAGCAGACGGCGGCCTGTATCTGGAAAGCTGCGTACTGCTGCCGAAAGGCAAGGTGGAAGGCGATCTGATCTATACGGTGCTAGATGTCATTATCAGGCATCTGCAGGAAGAATATAAAAATATAATGAAGCTGATCTGGCAGTAGGCTGCTGCAAATTCACTGTCGCAGCAGCGCCGGTTTGAAGTCAGCTGCATAAACTGTAAGCCGGATGACAAAAATATTTTTGTGTGATACATGTATTTTTAGAGACAGCGTGTTATAATTAAGACAGGAAAAGAAGAATAATTTTTAGAAAAGGGGGATCAGTATGGCTGCTGAATTCAAAAAATGCTGGATGCTGAAAATTTATACGGGCGAGGACGTCATCGTGGGTAATGACCCCCTGTACAGAACTATTCTTGAGGAAGCCCGCCGGTTAAAGATCGCCGGTGCTACTGTCATTAAGGGTATCGAAGGGTACGCGACTGAAGTGCGCGGTATTGACCGCCGCCCGGTATCACTCTTTACCGGTGTTTCCAATCTGCCTGTTTTGGTAACGCTCGTTGACCAGAAAGAAAACCTGGAAAAGCTGATCCCGTTTTTAGAGAAAAAAGCTACGCACGCACTGGTGCTGTTTGAAGAAAGCACGGCTTTGATCACCGACTATATGCGTCAGGTGATTGCCAAGCGTCAGGCTGACGGATTGGAAAAATAGTTTATTGCTATCATAATAAAAGTGGTTTTGACCGCAGGCTTTCAGGCCTGCGGTTTTTTATGCCGACGGCGTATTTATCGGCAGAACTTAGCAGGATTTTTCGGGAAGACTGCGAATAATAATAAGTGGTTTACTATGCCTGAAGGAGGGTATGCAAATGGAGATGGATCAGGAAACAAAGGTCACTGTTATTGACGACAGGATGCGTCAGGAGGAAGCCGAGACTTTGTGCCGCTGGGCGGCTGCCAGGGCCGGCGTTATCGTAGTTGCTCCGCTGCTGGGAACGATGGCGCTGATTGCCAATGATGTGTATCTGGTGATAAAATTAGGCAGCGTTTATGAGGAAGAAATCGGCGAAAAAGCAGCTGTCAGCCTGCTGAGCTCTTTGGGCGCTTATTTTGTTGGCAGTACGCTGACAACGCTGATACCGTTTGCCCCTTTGCAGATACCGGTAGCAGTGGGGAGCACCTATGCTTTGGGCCGGGTCGTTACCGAATGGCTGAAAGCCGGTAAACCGGCTGATCTGAGCGCGTTTAAAACTGTGTATGACGATGCTTTGCGTGAAGCAAAGAAAAATATTGAGCTGTTTAAAAATGATCCCAAAAAAGATGAGCCTCTGGGCGATGAAAGCAAAAAATACGATCTGTGATCAAAACATACAGAACGGAGGTCCTTTATGTACGAGAACTATGATGTGGCGATTATCGGCGGCGGGCCGGCGGCGGTTTTTGCTGCGTATGAATTTACCTTGAAATATCCGGCGGTCAGGCTGATCATGCTGGAGGAAGGCAATCCTATCGAAAAAAGGCAGTGCCCGCTGGCTGCAAAAAAAGTGGACCATTGTCTGCGCTGCGTGCCCTGTGATATCATGCGCGGCTTTGGCGGCGCCGGCGCTTTTTCCGACGGTAAATATAATTTCACAACGGAATTTGGCGGCTGGCTTAATGAGTATATTCCCGAAAAGACAGTGATCGAGCTGATCGATTATGTTGATGAGCTGAACTGCCGTCATGGCGCTCCCGGCGAATATTTCAGCACGAAAAACAGTACGATCGGCGGTCTGGCGCTGGGGCACGATCTGCATCTTTTAAACGCCAAGGTGCGGCATCTGGGTACGGAAAACAACCTGATCATTATGGAGAATATCTATAAATATCTGGCGGAGCGGCTGGAGATCCGCTGCAATACCCATGTGGAAACTATCAAACGGCATGGCGACGGTTTTGAACTGAGCGTATGCGGCGAGGATAAAGCTGATATTCGCTGTGATTATCTGATCGCGGCTCCCGGCCGGGCCGGCGCAGAATGGTTCACTGAACAGTGCCGCGGGCTGGGCTTGTCTTTTATCAACAATCAGGTGGATGTAGGCGTGCGGGTAGAGGTGCCGGCGCAGGTCTTTAAACACATCACCGATGAGGTCTATGAAGCGAAGCTGGTTTACCGGACCCGTCAGTACAACGACCTGGTGCGTACTTTCTGTATGAATCCTAACGGTTATGTGGTCGCCGAGAATACGGACGGTATCATCACGGTCAACGGGCACAGCTTCCGTGACCCCAAGCTGCACAGCCATAATACGAATTTTGCTTTGCTGGTCAGCAATAAGTTTACGGAGCCGTTTACGGAGCCGCATCAATACGGCAAACGTATTGCTTCGTTTTCCAATATGCTGGGCGGCGGGGTGCTGCTGCAGCGCTTCGGCGATCTGATCAAAGGCCGGCGCACGAATGAAAGACGTCTGGAAAAGAGCTTTACCAAGCCGACACTGGCAGCTACGCCCGGAGATCTGAGCCTGGTGCTGCCCAAACGGCATCTGGATAATATCATCGAGATGATCTATGCGCTGGATAAAGTGGCGCCGGGGATGGCTAACGCCGATACTTTGCTGTACGGCGTAGAGGTAAAATTCTACAGCGCCAGGCTGGAGCTTGATGATAAACTGGAAACGAAGATCCCGAACCTGTTCGCAGTCGGCGACGGCGCCGGTATCACCAGGGGACTGTCACAGGCCAGTGCCAGCGGTGTTTATGTCGCCCGTCAGATCGGCGCACGCATGAGCGGGGAAGCAAAATAATTTTATGATGAACGGAGCAAAGTCATGACCTTGCCTCTTATCAGTATGCGGCAGATAACGAAACGGTTTCCCGGCGTTATCGCCAACAATAAAATAGATCTGGACTTGTATCCCGGTGAGATACATGCGCTGCTGGGTGAGAACGGCAGCGGCAAAAGTACTTTGATGAGTATTCTTACGGGACTTTATAAGCCTACGGAAGGCTGCATCCTGGTCAATGGCGAAGAAGTAAGATTTACTTCGCCTGCTGACGCTATTGCCAGCGGCATCGGCATGGTGCATCAGCATTTTAAGCTGATCGAATCTTTTACGGTAGCTGAAAATATTGTTTTGAGCCAGAGCAAAGGCGGATTTTTGCTGAAGCCGGAGCAGATCGTGGCTGATATTGAAAGTCTGGGCGAGAAATACGGTCTGCGGGTCGATCCGCGGGCCTATGTCTGGCAGCTGGGCGTAGGCGAAAAACAGCGGGTAGAGATCCTGCGGATGCTGTATCACCGCAGCCGGGTACTGATCCTGGACGAACCGACAGCTGTGCTGACGCCGCAGGAGACCCGCGAGCTGTTCGTCAATCTGCGCAAAATGGCGGATGACGGCTGTGCTGTCGTTTTTATTTCGCATAAGCTGAATGAAGTGGAAGCGCTGGCCGACCGGGTCACGGTTTTGCGCGGCGGCTGCGTGACCGGCAGTGCCGATAAGGCCAATATGCAGCGCGGTCAGCTGGTGCAGATGATGATCGGGCGTGAGGTGCTGAATACCTACGAAAAAAACTGTGAGCACTGCGGCGAGACCGTGCTGCAGCTGCAGCAGGTTTCAGCTCTTAACGATATGAACACGATGGGACTGAATAATGTCAGCCTGGAGGTCAGGGCCGGCGAGATCTACGGTATCGCGGGGGTCTCGGGCAACGGACAGAGGGAGCTGGCTGAGGTGCTGGCCGGTCTGCGGCCGTCAATGGGCGGGAAGATCATTTTTTACGGACAGGATCTTACCAATAAAAAACCGAAGCAAATGATCGAGGCCGGTATCAGCTATGTGCCCGAGGACCGTCTGGGTATGGGACTGGTGCCGAATCTGGACTCGGTCAATAACGTGATTTTGAAGGAATATGACGGCAAATTTTCCCAAGGCTGGCGGATCAGGCGCGAAGCTGCCATAGCGGCTACCAAACGTATCGTCGAAGACTTTGACGTGAAGCTGGGGTCGATCTTCCAGCCGGTGAAGATGATGAGCGGCGGCAATCTGCAGAAGCTGCTGCTGGGACGGGAGATAGCCGCTAAACCCAGGCTGATGATCGTACTGTATCCGGTGCGCGGTCTGGATATAGGCGCTATCGAAGCGGTGCACAAGCTGCTTTTGCAGCTGAAAGCGGAACAGACGGCGATCATTCTGGTGTCGGAAGAACTGGAGGAAATTGCCAAGCTGGCTGACCGGGTCGGCGTGATGTTTGCCGGGCAGATTTTAGGTGAATTCCCTGTCAGTGCAATGGACACAGAAAAAATCGGCGCTTTGATGGCGGGTATTACCGAGACGGGAGGTGCGGACGTATGAAACTGGTCATGGAAAAACGTCTGGCTCCCAGCTCGCTGATGCGTTCGCTGGTGCCGGTAGCGGCAGCTTTGGCGGCGTTGGTTTTCTGCGGCATCTTTTTTGCAGTAACGGGGCGTGATCCTTTTGAGGTCTATTACGCTATGTTCAGCGGCGCTTTAGGTTCTGAGTATGGTATTTCGGAAACAATCGTCAAAATGATCCCGCTGGCGATGTGCGGTTTAGGTATCGCTGTCGCTTTTCGGATGCAGATCTGGAACATCGGTGCGGAGGGTCAGTTTTATATGGGTGCCTGTGCGGCCAGCTGGCTGCCGCTTACCTTTCCTGAGCTGCCTGCTTATGTCATGCTGCCGGGTATGCTGCTTTTGGGAGCTGCGGCTGGCGGACTCTGGGGTCTGCTGGCAGGCTGGTTCAAAACCAAGTGGCTGGTCAGCGAGCTGATCACGACGCTGATGATGAATTATATTGCTATTTTATGGGTCAATTATCTGGTCTACGGTGCCTGGCGCGATCCCAAAGGCCTGAATTTCCCGCTGACAGCAGCCTTCAGTGAGGCGGCGCTTCTGCCGGCTTTCGGTGATTTGCGCGTACACGCCGGTATCATTATCGTATTTGTTTTAGCGGCAGTCTTGGCTGTAGTTTTCCGAGATTCCCGCTGGGGTTACGAGACGCTGGTCATCGGCTCCAATCCTACTGCCGCCCGTTATGCGGGCATCAATATTCCCCGGAACGTTTTACTGGTGATGCTGCTCAGCGGCGCTATCTGCGGTATGGGCGGCATGATCGAGGTCAGCGGTATCGTCGGTAAGCTGCAGCCGGGCATCAGTCCCGGATATGGTTATACGGCGATCATTGTGGCCTGGCTGGCGCGTCTGCATCCGGCGGCGATCATCGTAGTGGCGTTTCTGTTTGCGATCATCCATGTCGGCGGTTTTATGGTACAGACGCTGGGGATACCTTCTGCGGTGGCAACAATGCTGCAGGGCGCTATTTTATTCTTTGTTGTCGGCGCTGATATCTTCACCAATTATCAGCTGCGTCTGATCAAAGATGAAGGAGGCGAAGAGCATGAATGAGACTTTGCTCATTTCAATTTTAGCCGCCTCGATCACGGCCGGGACGCCGATTTTATTTGCCGCACTGGGCGAGCTGATTTCTGAACGGGCCGGTGTTACCAATCTGGGTGTGGACGGCATGATGCTGGTGGGTGCCTGTGCCGGCTTTATTGCCGCTCAGCAGACGGGCAGCCTGTGGTGCGGCGTAGGCATGGCGCTGCTGGCTGGCTCGCTGATGGCGTTGATACATGCTTTTCTGACAGTCACCCTGAGGGCTAACCAGGTCGTCAGCGGTTTGGCTCTGACCTTGTTTGGCACAGGCTTATCAGGTTATCTGGGCCTGGATTATGTGGGACAGCAGGCGACCGTTGTTTTCAGCAAGCTGGCCCTGCCGGGGCTCAGTGAGATCCCGGTGCTGGGGCCTGTGCTGTTCAGGCAGGATCTGCTGGTGTATCTCAGCTATCTTTTAGTGCCTGCTGCTGCCTTTTATCTCTATCGTACCCGGGCCGGGCTGTTTATGAGGGCGTTGGGTGAAAATCCGGCGGCTGTTGACGCTGTCGGCGTCAATGTTTTCCGATTGCGCTATGTGTACGTGGTTATGGGCGGTGCTTTGGCCGGGCTGGGCGGTGCGTATCTGTCACTGGCTTATGCTCCCTGCTGGCTGGAAAATATGACGGCCGGGCGCGGCTGGATCGCGGTGGCCCTGGTGATTTTTGCCTTATGGGACCCCTGGCGCGCTCTGCTGGGATCGTATCTTTTCGGCGGTATCGACGCGCTGGGGTTTCATCTGCAGGTCATCGGCCTGCCGGTATCTGTTTTTATTCTGAATATGCTGCCGTATATTTTTACGATCGTGGTTTTGATTTTGGTCCTGGCCCGGAAGGGTGGACGGCTGGCAGCGCCTCAGGCGCTGGGGCTGCCTTATGACAGGGAAGAACGTTAAACGAGGAGAGCTGTTATGGAATTTTTCATTTTCTTATGCTTTATGTCTTTTGTTTCTTTTGCCGTAGCCTTTCTGGCCTATGGGCTGGTGATTCGTTTGCTGGGCACTGCCAGTTCTGCCAGCCGTTATGCTCAGATCATTCTTGTGCCGGTAGCTATCATCGGTTACGATTTTCTGACGATCACGGCGCCGGCAGAATACCGTTATGTCGTTGGTGCTTTGCCGATGCTGGCTTTGGGATTGATGCTGCTGTATTACCGTTTTGGCAGAGGCGGCAGCATGGATGATGCTCCGGCGCCGTCGGAGATCAAAAAAGTGAGTAAAAAATCACTTAAGCATCAGGCGAAAAAAAATAAAGTTAAATAATTGGTCTTTAGCAGGAATTCAGGCTTTAAAAAGAGAAATTAACAGTAAAACCAATAATTGTATTATTGATTTTGAAGATTCTAAGAGCAGTTAATATAGCGGGAGGTGCGAATTATGTTTAAAAAAATCTTAGTACCTGTAGACGGTTCTGAAACCGCATGGCGCGCATTGAATAATGCGTTGGAGATCGGTAAAAAATTCGAGAGCGAGATCCTGGTAGTGAATGTCATCCAGCCTTATAATAATGCAGCGCTTTTAGCGGTTCCTCTTGATCATGCAACGATCAACCAGGGCAACAGCGAATTGGAAAAAGTCGGCGATAAGGTTTTGGAACTGGCCAGGGAAATGGTTGGCTCCTATCCGCATAAAGTCGAATACGATATGGAAGTAGGTCATCCGTCCGAGCGTATCATTGCTTTATCAAAAAAAGCAGAAGTGGACGCAATCGTTTTGGGCAGCCGCGGACTCAGCGGTATTGCTGAATTTTTCCTGGGCAGCGTCAGCTCCAAGGTTTCTCAGTATGCAACTGTACCGGTACTGATCGTAAAATAAGGTCATATTTAAAGTTTTAATGAAGGATGATGAACATGTTAAAGAAAATCCTCGTACCTATCGACGGGACTGAATATTCCTGGCGAGCCATGGAATATGCCGCTTCGCTGGCCAAACTGTCGGGTGGACACCTGGTTATTTTGACGGTCGTTAAGCCGGGGATTAAAGCTGTTGGCGGCGCACCGCTGGAAGAAGAGCTGGTCTACAGTGCCAACGGGCCTGTGATGCAGATCGGTAATGAAGTTCTGGGAGCCGCGAAACATTTGATGGATAAACAGGATATTCCCTGTGATTATTTACTGGCTGTCGGCAGCAGACCTGCCGAAGAAATAATCAAACTGAGCCGGCGCGAAAGCTGTGACAGCATCGTGATCGGCAGCCGCGGTTTTGGTGCGCTGGAAGGGCTTTTAAAAAGCAGCGTCAGTAAGACAGTGGTCGAAGAAGCCGGAGTACCCGTCATTGTAATAAAATAATAATAGTTTTTAAGGCGTTATGTATTATATACATAACGCCTTTTTATTTTACAATAAATGAAATTGTTATATAAAATCAAAAATATTGAATATAATTTATAATAATGCTATAATACAAACAGATAAACAAAATAGAAACTTTTAATATTGTTAAAAATCAATAGCACAAAGAAAGCTTTTTAAACAAAAGTAAAAGTATTGGGATTGTAATATTTATAGAAGAGGTGTGGAAATGAACTCAGAAATGATGGGATTCGACCAGTTTCCCCGCATAGCGCGGACAGAGACAGCCAGAGCGATCTATCTGATTGATGTTGATACCTGCGAAATTGTTTACATGAATAATTACGCTAAGGAAATGCTGCAGATGGCTTATGACGACGAGAGCTATTGTGGGAAAAAGTGTTACGAATTTTTGCAGGGACAGGACCGGCAGTGCAGGTTTTGCCGCAACAGCCAGCTGACAACGGAGCGTCTGTTTGTGGAAGAAATATACCAGCCGTCGGTACAGCGTTATTTGCAGGTTAAGAGTATCCTCTTCAATTATATGGGACGCCGGCTGCGTTTTGAAATTTTATATAATTTCAAAGAAGATGAGCTGGAACAGCAGAAAAAATATCTGGACCGTAAGCTGGAACAGATTCGCTGGGTCGATAATCTGACAGGCTTATATAATAGGGAAAAATATAACAGCATTTTAAGAGAAATAGAAGAGAAAAAAATCTCCCGGATAGGTATCGTTGATATGGATATCAATGGCCTGCGCAATATCAATGCCACTAAAGGTTACCAGTCCGGGGATAAGGTTTTAGTCAAAATAGCAGAGCTGGCAAGGAGTGTTTTTGGAAGCAATGCTTTTCGGATCGGCAGCGATGAGTTTATCTGTTTGGCTATCGATGACAGTAAGACTGATTTTGAAGCAAAAGTAGCGTCGCTGAAAAGTAAATTTAATGCGGAACCGGGGTTCAGGGTCGCTTTAGGCAGCTTATGGTGTGATGACTGCGACGATATTTACAGAAAAGTGTCCCAGGTCAACGCGGTCATGGAAGCAGGCAAGTCATCAGGTTATGCAAGGCTGGACGCTGATTACAATTATAAGGCGGAAAGAGCGCACCGGCTGCTGGCAGAAATAGCGGCAGGCAGATTTACAGTTTATCTGCAGCCCAAGATAAATTTACAGACAGGACTGCTGGATGGGGCCGAAGCTTTAGTCAGGAAATTTGACGAACAGGGCAATGTAGTAGCGCCGGATAATTTTATTCCTGAATATGAAAAAAACGGTCTGATAAATTATATCGATACTTTTGTCTTGAAGACGGTCTGCCAGCTGTTGAAAGAGTGGCGCGAGCAGGGTGCCGAGCCTTTTAAAGTGTCTGTGAATGTGTCGCGGGTAACGCTGATCGCGGAGGATATCATTAAAAACAGTATTGAAACCTGCAGAGAATATGGTATCGACCCCGGTCTGATAGATGTAGAGATCACAGAAAGCTTTGGTTTACTGGAAAAAAATTTGCTGGTAGATTTAATAAGCCGTCTGCATGAGGCGGGGTTCAGCATTTCCATGGATGATTTCGGCACCAGCTTTTCTAATCTGGAGCTGCTGTCACAAGTACATTTTGATACGGTGAAATTTGATAAAAGTCTGACAGACAGTATCGTTGACAATCCCAAAACGCAGATCCTGTTTAAAGCGGCAGTGTCGATGTGCCGCGAGTTTGGTGATACGCTGACGCTGGCAGAGGGGATTGAAACAGAAGAGCAACTCAAAGTTTTGCAAAAACTTGGCTGTCAGTTTGGTCAGGGCTATTATTTTGATAAACCTTTGCCGCCGCAGGTATTTTGGGAACGTTATATACAAAAATGAATAACATAAAAATAACACCGCTGCCTTAAACCTTAAGGCAGCGGTGTTTTAATTGCTTGCTTCAATAAGAGCGGCGTCCCATTTCCGGATGTACCACGGGTTTTAGATGCAGGCGCTTGACCTGTTCGACGGCTTCTTCCAGCGGCAGGTCCTGACGTTCGGCCTTGCTTTCAAAAATGCAGCAGGGGCTGTCACTGCCAACTTCGCCGCCGGGAAGATAAATGTATTCCTGATTATCGTTGTCGCCGAGAATGATACCGGCGAGTAATTGTTCTGCTAGTATTTTAGACATAAGGCCCTCCTAAAACATACGGCGTTTCCACAGCCAGTAGCCTGTGCCTACAGAAATCAGCAGGGCGATGGAGGTGATGGTAACGAAACCGAATTCGTTGCCTTCCATGGGGACCGGTACGTTCATGCCCCATAAGCCGCCGATCGTTGTGGGGATCGCCAGGATAATGGTTACAGAAGCCAGGAATTTCATGACCAGGTTCAGGTTGTTGCTGATGATGGAGGCGAATACTTCCATCATGCTGTTAAGAATGTGACTGTACATTTCAACCATTTCGATGGCCTGCTTGTATTCGATGATAACGTCTTCCAGAAGATCTTCGTCTTCTTCGTAGAGCTTGATCAGATGTCCGGACTGATTTGTGGAACGCAGCCGCAGCAGCTTTTCGGTAACGATGTAGTTGCTGCGCAGTGAGGTCGTAAAATACGTCAGGGATTTTTGGAGATCCAGCAGATTGAAGAGCTCGGAATTTTCCATGGATTTACGCAGATGCTGCTCCAGTTCATCAGTACGTTTAATGATGATACGGATATATTTCAGATATAAGGTCGCTGATTTATAAAGGATCTGGAACAGGAAGCGCGTTTTTTTGAAGGTGCTGAAGAAACGGTGGTTATAAGAAGAGAAATCGGCAACAACGGCGTTAGGCTCCAGACAGACCGTAACAATGAAATCTTCGGCGATAATAATGCCGAGCGGCAGGGTGTCGTAGTCCTTGTTGCTGCGCAGAAAAGGAATGTCGACCAGGATCAGGATCTGGTCGTCTTCGGTCTCGATACGTGATTTTTCTTCTTCGTCCAGTGCGGCCGTCAGAAAATCCAGCTGGATATTTGTGGCGGCTGCTATTTCATGCAGTTCTTCAGGCGAGGGACTGACAATGTCGATCCAGCAGCCCTTTTCTAATTGTTCAAGTTCAAATTCATCAATACCGTTGGGTGTACTTTTGAGGATCTTATACATTGCAGGTGCCCTCCTTTCCTTAAAATTTTGCTTTAGCTGTTATTTGTGCAGATGCTGCTCCAGAGCCAGGGCCAGCTGGTCGCCACAGGAGGTGCTGCGGTTGCCGCAGCGAATGCCGCGTAGTTTTGCGGCAACCTCTTCAACGGGAAGCCCTTCGACCAGGATGCCGATAGCCTGGAGATTGCCGGGGCAGCCGTTGACAAAAGTAACATTGTGTACTTTACCGTCAATGATATCGTAATTGATCTGCTGGGAGCAGGTACCGCTGGTTTTATAAGAATACATAAGTTTAAACCTCGCTTGTTGGGGAATTTCAGATAAATAAATCTTCTGTAATCTTTTTTACATTCGACATAAAAAGCTAAAATCCTTGTTGTGGGCAGGAAACTATAAAAAATTTTACAAGACCGCCAACTGATATAAATGACGTAAAGAAAGTAAAAAAGTATTTTTAAAAGCTGTTTTACTTCACTTTGCAGCAGAAAATTGATATAATTATATCCATACTTGAAGGGGTAGGAGGGTAGGATGGCAGCAGGCGCCGATGCAGGCGCGGATTTGGTTTTATTAAGCAGCAGCGTAGAAAGGTAGTGTGGAATTTGTCTATTCAGTTGATTATCGTGTGCGTGTATATCGCGCTTTTGTTTGGGATCAGTTTTTATGTGAAACGGCGGGCCGATAAAGGCTCAGCGGAATATTTGTTTGCCGGGCGCAAGCTGGGGCCGGTTCTGATCGCGGTCAATATTACGGGGCTTGCCGTAGGCGCGGCTTCGACAGTGGGCGTGGCCGAGAATGCTTTTAAAGTAGGTATGGCGGCAGGCTGGTATAATGCGGCCTGGGCGGCAGGCGCTATCATTATGGGGCTGGTGGCCGCAGGTAAGCTGCGAGCCATGAAGATTTCTACGATTCCCGAATTTTTTGAAAAATACTATGATACCAAAGGCCGTGTCATCAGTGCTGTCGGTCTTGTCATCATCATGTCTGTTATTACGGCGCTGCAGTATTTGGCTGGCGGGGCGATTCTGGCTTCGCTGCTGCCTGATATTTTCAGCTTTAAAGGCGGCATGATGATGAGCGCCGTCGTTTTCATCGGCATTACCCTGATCGGCGGCTTGTGGTCTTCCGGTCTTTCCAATATCGTCAGTGTCTGCCTGATCTATCTAGGCGTGCTGTATTCCTGCGTTGCCGCTGTCAATAATGCCGGCGGTATCGGGAATATTACAGCGCAGTTGCCGCCAACGCTGGACTGGTTCGATCCTTTAGCGGGGATCCCGCTGGCGGTCATTATCGGCTGGTTTATCGTTATGATCACGCAGGCGATCACGGCGCAGGGGCCTGTACAGATAGCCTGCGGCGCCCGTGACGCCAAAACTGCCCGCAAGGGATTTATTTTAGGCGGTATCCTTATTTTTCCGATCGGTTTTTTATGTGCGCTGCTGGGTATCGTGGCCAAGGTTTCCTTCCCCGATATTACGGCGACGATGGCGCTGCCGAAGGTCGTTATGAGCCTGAATCCGGTGGCTTCCGGCACGACGCTGGCAGCATTGTGGGCGGCTGACGTTTCTACGGCCTGCACGATCCTTCTGGGAGCGGGAACTTTGTTCAGTCAGGATATTTACAAGCGTTTTATCAATCCCTCGGTCAGTGATGAAAAATTTGTCACGGTCAACCGGCTGACGATTTTTGGCGTCGGCCTGATAACCCTGTGGTTTGCTTTTAATGCCGCTGGTATTTTGAAGACCATGATCGCCGGTCTGTCGATGACGACCGCGCTGACCTGCGTATTTTTATTTACGGTGTTCGCGCCGGGACTCTGCCGCAGAAGCAGTGCTTTTTATACGACGCTGGTCGGGCTTTTGGGCCTGGTAGTCTGGGAATTTGTGCCGGCGCTGCATGTGCTGCAGCATGTTATTTATTTTGAATGGCTGATTTGTATCGTGACCTTCCTGGCAGTAGCGGTTATTGATAAAACTCCGATCAAAGTACCCGAATATGTAGAAGAAGAGGCTTGATATTATGACCGACAGCAAACTCACCAGTATCGAAATTGGCCGTGCGGCCTTAAAAATAGCTGTGACCGGTTCGCGTACCGAAGAGCAGCGGGTCAAGCAGGAGCTGGCTGAACATGGGATTCGTTCAACGGCGGTGGATTTTGGCGGAGAATTTATCCCGTCGATTGTCAAGATCGTTGAACGTGCCGTAGTGGCGGCTCAGAGGCAGGGGCTCGTTTCGGATACGCACGTGGGTGCCGGTGCGGTAGCAGGGGCTGCCCATGCGGCTTTAGAGCAGGTTAAAACCAAGGCGCTGGGCTTCAATGTGGGCGGCAAGATCGGTATTGCCCGCTGCGGCGAGCATCTGTGCGTGGCCATTTATATGGCGGTAGGCGTGCTCAATCTCAACGAGCTGTGTGTCGGATTAGCGCATCGTTCGCTGGATAATGTGGAATAAGGGCGCGGAATAGTAAAAACAGTGAGGTTATTATGAATATATTCGATGTTATCGGTCCGGTGATGATCGGTCCGTCCAGTTCGCATACTGCGGGCGCCGTACGTCTGTCGCTGCTGGCGATCAGTATTCTGGGCGCCTGGCCGGTAAAGGCACAGATCGCCCTGCACGGCAGCTTTGCCCAGACGTACCGTGGCCACGGTACGGATATGGCGCTGCTTGCGGGACTGATGGGCTGGCTGCCTGATGATGCGCGGATCCCGCAGGCGATGGAGTTTGCGCGGGAGCAGGGGTTGGAATATGAATTTTCGACGATCAATTTAGGCGATCTGACTCATCCCAATACGGTTTATTTTAAATTGACCGCTGCCGACGGCAGGCAATGCGAGGTCATTGGTTCTTCTATCGGCGGGGGGCAGGTCCTGGTAACGTCTATCGACGGTGCTGCCGTAGAATTGAGCGGCAAACTGCCGGCGATCCTGACCCTGCATAAGGATAAGCCGGGGGTCATTTCCCTGGTCAGCAGCGCTTTGGCCAGTGCCGGCATCAACATTGCGGGGATGCGGGTGTTCAGGGCCAATAAAGGCGGACTGGCAACGATGGTCATCGAATGTGACCAGGTAGTGCCGGAGCCAATCATCAATCTGGTGGCTGCTTTGGAACCTATGCAGTCGGTACGGTTCATTCGTAATGTTTTGTGAGGTGCAGCGTGATTAACGAGAAAATTTCTTTAAGAATCTGGATCGAAGCCGCAGCAGCTCAGGGAGTACCTTTGCATACTTATCTGCTGCAGCTCAGCAGTGAAGAGCTTGAAAGAAGTGAAGCAGAGATCCTGGCTCAGATGCAGGAAATGCTGCAGGTGATGGAAACATCGGCAGCCTTTGGTCTGACGGGAGTGCGTTCGCACAGCGGTCTGACCGGTGGGGCTGCGAAAAAGCTGATGGAAGCCGGTCAGACGGAAACGTATAAAAATCTTTTGGGCGGCGTGGTGAATGACGCTGTGGCTTATGCCATGGCCGTGGGCGAATGTAATGCGGCCATGGGGCGCATCGTTGCCGCTCCGACGGCAGGTGCCAGCGGTGTCCTGCCTGGCGTATTGCTGTCGCTGAAAAAACATTATGCGCTGAACGAGCGGCAAATGGCTGAAGCCCTGGTAGTGGCAGGTAATATCGGCCTGGTGATAGCCAACCGTGCTTCGCTGTCGGGCGCCATGGGCGGTTGTCAGGCCGAGTGCGGCAGCGGCGCCGCTATGGCGGCAGGAGCCGCTGTAGATGTGCTGGGTGGAACGCCGGAGCAGGTAGGCCATGCCGTGGCAATAGTTTTCAAAAATATGCTGGGTCTGGTGTGCGATCCTGTGGCCGGCCTGGTAGAAGTACCCTGCATCAAACGCAACGGCGGTGCGGCGGCGCAGGCTTTGTTGGCGGCTGAACTGGCTCTGGCCGGTATCACCAGCTTTATTCCTGCCGACGAGGCGATCGATGCTATGAAGTCCGTCGGTGACCGGCTGCCGTGCACGCTGAAAGAAACAGCGGAAGGCGGCCTGGCGCAGACCCCGACGGCACTGGCCTGGGCACAGGCTTATTTTGCTGCTGATAATAAAAGCTGAAAATTTTATTTATAATGAGGATCAATATGGAGGTGTTTCAAATGAAAAAAATCATCAATACTGAAAAAGCACCGGCCGCTATCGGGCCGTATTCTCAGGCTGTACAGGCCAATGGTATGCTGTATATGTCCGGTCAGATAGCTTTGGTACCGGAAACAGGCGAAGTAGTGGACGAAGGTGTTGAAGCACAGACGATCAGAGTGCTGAAAAATATGGAGGGCGTACTGGCTGCAGCTGGTTTGACCTTTGACGATGTCGTAAAAACTACGGTTTTTCTGACGGATATGGAAGATTTCAGCGTTGTCAACAGTATTTACGGCGAAAAATTTGCCGAAAACGCTCCGGCACGTTCCTGCGTGCAGGTTGCCGGGCTGCCTAAAGGCGTTAAAGTGGAAATCGAAGCGATCGCTGTCTGCAGGCAATAAGCCCTTCAGTAAATGTAAAAAAGTTTATAAAAAAGATTGACAGAAACTAGTGGCTATGGTAGAATAACATTCGTCGCCAAGCTATTAAGTTTGGACAATTTGGTGGCTGTGGTGAAGCGGTTAACACGGCGGATTGTGGCTCCGTTACTCGAGGGTTCGATCCCCTCCAGTCACCCCATAATTATCCTGTTTTCTATCCTTGGGGCGTAGCCAAGTCGGTAAGGCACGGGACTTTGACTCCCGCATGCGTTGGTTCGAGTCCAGCCGCCCCAGCCAATGTGATCCACTAGCTCAGTCGGTAGAGCACCTGACTTTTAATCAGGGTGTCCCGCGTTCGAGTCGCGGGTGGATCACCATTTTTTTTGCCTGTTTGCGAGTGTGGCGGAACTGGCAGACGCACTAGACTTAGGATCTAGCGCCTTCGGCGTGCAGGTTCGACTCCTGTCACTCGCACCAATTAAAGCATAAAACCTTCGAGATTAATCTTGAAGGTTTTTTTTATTTGAATCACTGTCATCTGCCGGAAAGTATTATATAATGATAGAACAGAGTAATTTTTTACCTGGATCTTGATTTGGAGTTAACTTTAGGTGTTACTCTTAAAAAGGAGCAAGACAGATGAGCTTTGCAAAAGAAAAGAATCTGATCGTCTATTTTTCGCATGCCGGTGAAAATTACAGCGGCGGTAAAACTATATATCTGTCTGTCGGTAATACGAAGCGCGTTGCTGAAATACTTAAAGAACAGACTGGCTGTCAAACCTGGGAGCTGGAAACGGTCACGCCGTACCCTGCTGGTTATCAGGCGTTGAGCGCACTGGCCCAAAAGGAACAGCGCAATGCTTCCCGACCGAGATTGTCGGCTTGCCCGCAATCGCTGGAGGGCTATGGAGGAATATTTTTAGGCTATCCTATCTGGTGGGGCACTGTGCCGATGGCAGTGCTGACCTTTTTAGAAAAATACAATTGGCAGCATCTGCGCCTCTATCCTTTCTGTACCCATGAAGGCAGCGGTCTGGGGCGGAGCCTTAAGGATATTACTGCCGCCTGCCGTCAGGCGGAGATCATGTCGGGACTGGCTGTTCGCGGAGCGGAAGCCATGTCGGCGCAGGCAGAAGTGCGAAACTGGCTCTCTAAAGTATTGGCTTGAATTTAAGTGCTGGGGAGGGGTCGTTATGGCGGAGCAGATTAAGAAAACAAGATATGCTTTGCTGGACAGTCTGCGGGGTCTGCTGCTGCTGGAAATGATCGTTTATCATTATCTGTGGGATCTGGTATATCTGTTTGAGCAGGAGCTGCCCTGGTTTCATGATGATTTGTTTTATTGGTGGCAGCAAAGTATTTGCTGGCGTTTTATTTTTCTTTCGGGCTTTTGCTGGCCTTTGGGAAAAAGGCCTGTACGCAGGGCTTTGCAGGTTTTGACCGGCAGTATGTTGGTGCTGGTCGCAACTCATGTTTTTGTACCGCGGCAGGCGGTGACTTTTGGCGTTTTGTTTTTCCTTGGTTCAGCCATGCTGCTGCTGACGCTGCTGGAACGGCAGCTGAGCAGAGTGAGGGCGGGCTGGGGCGTTGCTGTGAGCGGAGCTTTGTTTGGCATTACCCGCAATATCAACGACGGCTATTTAGGCTTTGAACAATGGAATTTGTTGAAACTGCCGGAACAGCTGTATTTAAATAAGCTGACTACTTATGTGGGCTTTACGGAAGCCGGTTTTGCTTCCAGTGATTATTTTTCGCTGCTGCCCTGGTTCTTTTTATATCTGGCCGGCTATTACAGCTGGCGTTGCTGTACAGAACAGGGCGTTTTACCGGAGATATTCAGCTGGGGCAGCCGCTGCCTGAGTTTATGCGGCCGACGGTCTTTGCTGGTCTATCTTCTGCATCAGCCTGTTTTATACCTGCTGCTGACGCTGTTTTGGCACGGGAAGAGCTTGTTTTAAGCGGAGCCGGGAAAATAAATTATTGCTTGACTTAGAGTTGACTCCAGGTGTTAGAATAACCGTAAGAGGAGGTGTTGCTCTATGACGATTGCCGAAGTTAGTAAAATGTTTGGCCTGACTGCTGATACATTGCGCTATTATGAACGGATCGGTTTGATACCGCCGGTCAGGCGCAGTAATAGCGGTATCCGTGATTATGATGAGACTGCCTGCAACTGGGTAGGGTTTATTAAATGTATGCGCGGGGTGGGTATCCCTGTCGAAATGCTGATAGAATATGTAGCGTTGTTTCGGCAGGGAAACAGTACGATCAGTGCGCGCAAGGCGCTTTTGATAGAGCAGCGGCAGCAGCTGGCGGATAAAATTATTGAAATGCAGTCAGTGCTGGAGCGTCTGGATACAAAAATCGCTGGCTATGAAGCAAGCTGTTTGAAATTTGAGCAAGAGCATCTAAGAACATAGAGAAAATATAATTTTAAAATAAAGTATTGACAAATTTTAATAAGACAATATATAATTTAGGAACTGGAGATTCTGGTAGGTGAGGCTACCATAGGGATACGGATTGCTGCCGCGGAGTGGTGGAGACACCATGAGAAGGTTTGAACAGGCTATGTCGACAACAAGGCATAATCTAACGCAATTTCATCGCCCTGTGGAGTTAAAGCTTGAACAGGGCCGGTTCTGATTGAACTGCAAGGTAATTTTGTTTTGTTACCCGCGTCTTTGTTTAAGCATTGACGCGGTTTTTTTATTTGCCGCGGCCCGCCGCAGAATTTTGATTATAGATATTTTAGCGAAAAAGTGAGGTGAGAAGAATGGACGCAGGAGGCAGTAGGGGCATAAAACCAAAAGGCGAAGGATCAGGAAGCAGTCTGCTTTCAGGGCGTCTGTTCTTCCACGACAATTACATATAAATACTTTGTCTTTTCGTTGTGTGTCCTACTTTCCTGAAAGTATGCAGTAAAACTGTAAGGAGGTAGAGAACAATGAAAAAGAAATTAATGTTTTTAAAAAATAACCCGCAGGAGATCCTGCATCGTGAGAAGGTCAATGAAAGGCTGCGTTTTGCTTCCTCTCATGAGGTGCATGCAGTTCTGAAGCATTTGGAGACTACTGGCAAAGGGCTGCCGTCCGGTATGGTGGAGCAGGCGCGCGGGCGGTATGGCGATAATATCGTGACGCATGGTAAAAAAGAATCGCTGCTGATGCGTATCTGTAAAGCCTTTGTTAATCCGTTTACGATGATTTTGCTTGCTCTGGCAGTTGTATCAGCGGTTACGGATATCTGGATGGCCGATCCGGGTGAAGAAGATGCTGTGACAGTCCTCATTATTACGACGATGGTAATGATTTCCGGTACTCTGCGGTTCGTGCAGGAAACGAGAAGCGGCAATGCGGCCGCTAAATTATCGGCGCTGATCGAAACTACGACCTGTGTGGAAAGACTGGATACGGGGCGGCAGGAACTGCCGCTGGACGAAGTCGTCGTAGGTGATCTGGTGCATTTATCGGCTGGCGATATGGTGCCGGCTGACATTCGAATCATCTTTGCCAAGGATCTGTTCATCAGTCAGTCGGCTCTGACCGGCGAAAGTGAACCGGTAGAGAAATATCCCGGCCTGGGCGGCGCGTCGGATTCCGTGACAGAATCTCCTAATCTGGCCTTTATGGGCAGTAATGTTATCAGCGGTACGGCGGTAGGAGTCGTTGTGGCCGTGGGCAACGATACGTTGCTGGGAGAAATGGCCAGGGCCTTGAACAGCAAACCGCCGCAAACCAGTTTTGAAAAAGGCGTCAATTCCGTTTCCTGGGTTTTGATCCGCTTCATGCTAGTGATGGTGCCGGTAGTTCTGTTCATTAACGGCTTTACAAAAGGCGACTGGATGAACGCGGCTTTGTTTGCGATCTCGGTTGCCGTAGGCCTGACGCCGGAAATGCTGCCGATGATCGTGACGACCTGCCTGGCTAAAGGTGCGGTATCGATGTCCAGGGAAAAAGTTATCATCAAAAATTTAAATTCTATCCAGAACCTGGGCTCGATCGATATTCTCTGCACTGATAAGACAGGTACTCTGACCCAGGATAAGGTCGTATTGGAATATCATCTGGATGTTGAAGGCAAGGAAGCGCCGCGGGTCTTGCGGCATGCCTTTTTAAACAGCTTTTATCAGACCGGGTTAAAGAATCTGATGGATATTGCCATCATCAGCAGGACGAAACTGGAAGAGGAAGAAAATAAAGACCAGTTAGGCGATCTGGAAAAATTCTATCAGAAGGTCGATGAGATACCTTTTGATTTTGAACGCCGCCGGATGAGCGTGGTAGTAGAAGATAAAAACGGTAAAACGCAGATGATCACCAAGGGCGCTGTGGAAGAAATGCTGAATATCTCGTCTTTTGTCGAATATGCAGGGCGCGTAGTGCCGCTGACGGCATCAATGAAAAAGCTGGTCATGGAGAAGGTTGACGAGCTCAATGACGATGGTATGCGGGTCATTGCTGTAGCGCAGAAAACCAATCCTTCGCCTGTCGGCGCTGTTTCCGTAGCTGATGAGAAGGAAATGGTCCTGATCGGCTATCTGGCCTTCCTCGATCCTCCTAAAGAAACGACTGCGGCGGCGATCAAAGCGCTGCAGGAACATGGCGTTGCGGTAAAAATACTGACCGGGGACAATGAGAAGGTCACCAAATGTGTGTGCCGGCATGTAGGGCTGACTGCAGAAAAAATGCTGCTGGGTTCTGAAGTAGAAGCGATGAGCAACGAAGAGCTGGCGGCAGCAGCGGAAACTACCACGGTTTTTGCTAAATTAGCGCCGGCCCAGAAGGCCAGGATCGTGCGGCTGCTGCGTGAAAATGGACATTCTGTAGGCTATCTTGGCGACGGCATCAATGATGCGGCGGCGATGAAGGCTTCTGATGTAGGGATTTCCGTAGATACGGCTGTGGATATTGCCAAGGAATCGGCAGACGTCATTTTACTGGAAAAAGACCTGCTGGTCCTGGAAAAAGGGATTCTGGAAGGACGCAAAACTTATGCCAATATGATCAAATATATCAAGATGACGGCTTCGTCCAATTTTGGCAATATGTTTTCCGTTTTGGTCGCCAGCGCCTTTTTACCATTTCTGCCAATGGCTTCGATCCATTTGATTCTGCTGAATCTGATTTACGATATTTCCTGTACGGCGATCCCTTGGGACAATGTGGACAGGGAATTCCTGACCCGACCCAGAAAATGGGATGCTTCCAGCGTCAGTAATTTTATGATCTGGATCGGGCCGACCAGTTCTGTTTTCGACATCGTGACCTATGCGCTCATGTACTTCATTATTTGCCCGGCTGCTGTCGGCGGCCATTTGTTCCACGAGCTGAACGATCCGGCACAGCAGGCTTTGTATATCGCTGTTTTTCAGGCGGGCTGGTTCGTAGAGTCTATGTGGTCGCAGACGCTGGTCATCCATATGATCAGGACGCCGAAGATCCCGTTCCTGCAGAGCCATGCTTCAGCGCCGGTGACTTTTCTCACTTTTATCGGTATCGCGGTACTGACAGTGATCCCTTTTACCCCGCTGGGACATGCTATAGGACTGGCGTCGCTGCCTGCTGATTATTTTGGCTGGCTGGCCGCCATCATATTGGCCTATATGATCCTGGCTACAGTTATGAAAAAACTCTATATCCGGCGTTACGGTGAATTACTGTAGTTGTGCATCGTCATTGAAACGCATATAATATTAGAGTATAAAGAAAAATGAAGCACGATCAATGGGGGAATGAAAGCATGCTGGGTACCATCGTCAATACGGGCACCATCATTGCCGGCAGTTTGCTGGGCAGTATTTTCAGACAGGGGATCAAAGAAAATTATAAAAAAGCTTTATTTGACGCATTGGGACTGGCGACCGTCGGATTGGGCGCCAATGCGGTAGTCAGTAATATGCCGCACAGCAGATTTCCGGTCCTGTTCATCCTCAGTCTGGCTGTAGGCAGTATTATCGGAACTCTGCTTGATATTGACGGCCGCTTTCAGCGGCTGGCAGGGCGACTCAAGGGCGGCTCTGACCTGGGACAGGGGTTGTCTACGGCGATACTGCTTTTCTGTATCGGGACATTGTCGATCCTGGGACCGATAGAAAGTGCTCTGCATGATAATAATACTTATCTTTTTACTAACGCTACGCTGGATTTTGTAGCTTCGATGGTTTTAGCTTCCGCTTATGGTATCGGCATCGCTCTGGCCGGGGCAGTACTGTTTTGCTGGCAGGGATCGATCTATCTGCTGGCCGGCTGGCTGGCGCCGTTTCTGACAGCCGAGCTGATGACGGAAATTTCAATTATCGGCGGAGTCTTTATTATGAGCTCCGGCTTTGCGATTTTAGAATTGAAAAAGTTTAAGACGCTCAATATGCTGCCGGCGCTGTTTATTCCGGCAGTATGGGTGCTGCTGCTAAAATGTTTTTTCTGATTTTTAAACAGCCGCTTCTTTAAGAGGCGGCTGTTTTTTAGTTTTTGTAAATGATTATCTTAACAAAAAAAACAGGTTTTAAGTGCGAAAAAGCTGGCAGAAAGCAGGTTTTGGGCTTGTAGAAAAACGTGACGGTGTTATAATAAAACTATAAGGAGAATTTAAAGCAATGGCCGGCTTGGAAAAGTTGATTGCTTTTTAAAATTCCTGGTGCTATAATGTAGTAAAAGATAATTTTTATTTGTTGCGATTAGACACTGCAAATAAATCAAAATTTTGAAAGGTGGTGGCAGTAATGCCAAATTTTGCAAACCCGTTTCAAGGTAATGTCAACAGAAAGTTAACTAAAGAAGAATTGATCCAAGCCGTACGTCTGGATATTGCAGGTGAGCTGGAAGCTATTTACCTGTATGATGCCCATGTACAGGCTACTGATGACGAAGTGGCTAAAATGGTCATTTCCGACATTCGTGACGAAGAAAAAGCCCATGTCGGTGAATTGATGACCTTGCTGCGTTATCTCGATCCTGCTGAAGCAGAGCATTTTATTTCCGGTGAAGGCGAAGTTAAGGAAATGCTGGAAGGGCTGGGCATGAAAGCTGCCGGTATTGCCGATGACAAAACGGAAGTTACTAATAAGGCGACTACCGTAGGCAGCCTGCTGGATAAATAGGAGGTATGGTTATGGAATTTTTAATGCGCGATGATGTTAATCTGTCTGCCGAGCAATGGCAGTCTATTGATAGTGCTGTGGTTCAGGCGGCAAAAAATGTTTTAGTGGGACGTAAATTTTTACAGATTTATGGACCGTTAGGCGCCGGTGCACAAAGTGTGAACGTAGATGTGCTGACTCCTGCTGAAAAAGGCAGTGTGGACTTTTTTGGTGAAGAAGAAGAAGCGGTAAAAGTTACAGGCCGCAGCTTTAAAGAGCTGCCGATGATCTACAGGGATTTTGTTTTGTCCTGGAGAGATATGGAACAGGCCAAACAGATCGGGATGCCGATCGATTTAGGAGCGGTAAGCGCTGCTGCCAATGCCTGCGCGCAAAAAGAAGATCTGATGATCTTTGCAGGTAATCCAAAAGCCGGTTATGAAGGCCTGGCTACAGCGGAAGGTGCTTTTAAAGTTAAAAAAACAGACTGGAGCAAGGATGAAAATGCTTTCAGCGATGTAGTTAAAGGTCTGCAGCATTTTGCGGACAAGAATTTGAGAGGCCGTTATGCTTTAGCAGTCAGCCCTGACTTATATGCGCAATTACAGCGCCTGCAGGTCAGCACTGGATTACTGGAAAGCGAACGCATCAAAAGCCTGGTTGGCGGCGGATTATATATGACTCCGGCGTTGGGTCTCAATAAAGCCGTATTAGTCTGCGCCGAACCGCAGAATATGGATCTTGTTATCGGTCAGGACCTTATTACCGGTTATATGGGTTCTGCTAAGCTGAATCATGAATTCCGCGTTTTTGAGACAGCCTTGCTGCGTATCAAATGCAAGGATGCAGTAGTGATTTTTGGCTGATTATAAAACTTCAAGCCTGCCGGCATTATATGCCGGCAGGCTTTTTACTGTGCAGAAAAGCAACAGTAAAACTGCGTAAATATTTATTTGATAAAAATACTTGGTGTTTAATAAGTAAAAATGAGCTATAATAAAACAAAAGTGAAAGATAAAGATTGAGGAGTCCGGACATGGAGAAAAAACGTGGTTATAATAAAAAATATTTCCTGCTGTTCAGTTTAGCAGCGGCGTTGCTTTGTGCTCTGGCCGCAGGCAGCAGCCTGTATGATACTTATAGATATACCCGCGAAAGAGCGGTCTTTCTGGCAGAAAGCTATGGTTCTCAGACCAGATATGAACTGATGAATCTTTATGACGATGCTTTTGTTCTGCGTGAGTTGATTGAGCAGGGGATGCTGGATGCCAAAGGCACTAAAATGGCGGTAACAGAAAAAGGGTTTCGCAATATGTCAGAGATTGGGATTCGGAGGATGAACGATGTCTGTATAGCTTTTGACGATATGGACCTGATTATCAATGTATCTTTGGCTATGGCGGAAGGTCCGCTGCAGGGCGGTATTCCTGAAAAAACTGTTATTTCCTATTGTTTTCCTTATGAAACCAATAAAAGTGCTCTGGGTAAAAACCTGATGGTGCAGCCCAAAAGGGATGACGCGATCAGAAAGGTTTACCAAAGGCAGGGTGAATTGGTGATCGAAGGGCCGTTCAGAAGGATTCAGGACAATGAATTGGTGCTGACAGGACGCGTTGCCGTGAAAAATACTGACGGTTCTCCCTGGGGATTAGTTGCTGTAACTTTGGACATGAACCCTGCAAGTCCTAAATATGCCTTGCAGAATATCAACTTTGCCGCACTGCAGGGACAGAAATACCGTTATCATCTGTATAAAATAGAAAACGGCGCCAAACTGACGATAGCTGCTTCTGACCAGGCGGCAATGGCAATGACAGGAGGGATGAAATATGATATCGAGCTGCCGAATGCCAGCTGCATCATAGAAGTAGATAAAGCAGGAGGCTGGATCGGCAGCCGGATAATTTTCCTGAATATCGGTATAGCTTTCTTTGTGTGGCTGCTGAGTATTTTTGCTGTAAAAAAATGGCTGGAAAATAAAGAAGCGCATCGCGAGATCGCTGACCGGGAAGAGATCCTGCGGCAGATCGCCGATAATATCAACGGCGGTGTGCTGACTTTGGCGAATGATGTGGGTTTCTGTATTCGTTATGCTAACGACGGTTTTTTAAAACTGATCGGGTATACCAGAGAAGAACTGGAAAACGTCCCGTCTTTTTTGAGGGCGCATTTGATCTACGAAGAGGATACGCCTAAGTTTCAGGCTTTAATGGATGGGGTCTGGCATCTTCATGATAAAATCGATCTGGAGATGCGGCTGCTGCATAAAAACGGGCATTATATACCGGTTTTGATCCGTGGCAGCGTAGGGACTGATAAAGACGGCGTTTTAGTGATGTACTGCGTTATTGTCGATATCAGCGAACAAAAGCGGATCATTCAGGAATTAGAACTGGAGAAAGAGCGTTATGATCTTTTAGTGCAGGCTTCTAACGAAATAATTTTTGATGTGGAGGTCCTGCCTGAGCAGATCACCTGGTCGCCGCTGTATCGTAAGATCTTTGGCTTTGAGCCTTTTGTTAAACTTGGTTCCGATAATAAGGAGCCTTTGACTGCTGCGGGAGCTGCTGAAAATGCTGCCGCCATCAGGTGCTTTATGCAGAAGGCTATAGAAAACAAACAGTCTGACAGTACTGAGCTGCTGCTTGCTTATGCCAATGGCGAACAGCACTGGTTCAGGGTCAGAGCCAAGCGCATTATCAAGGATGAGATAGTAGTACGGCTGGTAGGCAAGCTGGAAAATATCGACGAGGAGATGCAGGAGAAAGAAAAGTTGCAGGATATCAGCAGGACGGACCAGTTGACCGGCGTTTACAATAAAGCCGGCTTTAAGACCGTGGTAGAACCGCTGCTGCGTGACGGCGGGTTTGGCAGTTTCATTTTTACGGACCTGGATAATTTTAAGACGGTCAACGATACCCTGGGACATCAGGCTGGCGATAAAGTTTTACAGGAAATGGCAGCGAAATTGCGGCAGTTTTTCCGTTCTGAAGATATTATCGGCCGTTTTGGCGGCGATGAATTTTACATTTACGTACCCGGGCTGTCACCGGAGGCGACAGTGCAGCGTGCCGAAGCATTATGCCGTATTCTGCATACTACTTATGATGATGTTACCGTTTCCGCCAGCGTCGGCATCTGTTATTTTCCTGAACATGGACAGGATTTTGAGGAACTGGTGCATTTGGCTGACATGGCCGCATATGTTGTAAAAAACAACGGCAAGGGCGGCTATCATGTTTATGAGCCGGGGGATAAAATTTAATTTTGCTTGCTATTGCCGGTAAAAGGTGCTAAAGTTAATTTAATATCATAAGTCGATCCACTGGGGGCGCGTTATGCTGAGAGGCCGCAAGGCCGACCCTTAGAACCTGATTTCCGGGTAATGCCGGCGTAGGGAAGTGGCACAAGCGCAAGCCAAAGCCAATTTCCTGCGGGAGATTGGCTTTTTATTTTGAAGGGAGCGTTGAATAATGGCAACACAAATGCAATTGGCCCGTCAGGGCGTGATCACAGAAGCGATGCGTCTGGTAGCGGCGCAGGAACATTTAGACCCGGAGGTTATCAGGGCTGGTGTGGCGGCAGGCACGATCGCTGTCTGCTGCAATATCAATCACAAAAATCTTATCCCGCGCGGTGTTGGTCAGGGATTATCGGTCAAGGTCAATGCCAATATCGGAACTTCCAGCGCCTATCCTGACCCTGAGCAGGAGCTGGCTAAGCTGCGCGCCGCGATCGAGGCCGGTGCAGATTCTGTGATGGATCTGTCTACAGGCGATAATATCGACGCTTCACGGAAGGCTATTATCAAAGCGTCTACAGTAATGGTAGGCACAGTGCCGATTTATCAGGCAACGGTAGAAACGATCAAAAAACGCGGCGCCGTTGTGGAAATGACCAAAGAAGACCTGTTTGAAGTCATTCGCCAGCAGGCCGCTGACGGCGCTGATTTTATGACGATCCACTGCGGGATCAACCGCCAGGTACTGCACGCTCTGACCAGTGAAGGACGGGTGATGGACGTTGTCAGCCGCGGCGGCAGCTTTATTACAGGCTGGATGCTGCATAATGACCGGGAAAATCCTTTATATGAATATTATGATGAGATTCTGGAGATCTGTGCCGAATATGATGTAACGATCAGTCTGGGTGACGGACTGCGTCCAGGATGCCTGGCTGACGCTACGGACAGGGCGCAGATCCAGGAGCTTTTGAATTTGGGAGAATTGACTCAGCGGGCCTGGGCGCGCGGCGTGCAGGTAATGGTGGAAGGTCCCGGCCATGTTCCTTATAATCAGATCGCGGCGAATATGCAGCTGCAGAAGCGTTTGTGTCATGGCGCGCCGTTTTATGTTTTAGGGCCGTTGGTGACTGATGTGGCGCCTGGCTATGATCATATCACCTCTGCTATCGGCGGCACACTGGCAGCAGTCAGCGGCGCTGATTTTCTGTGTTATGTAACGCCGGCCGAGCATCTGGGTCTGCCGGATATCGACGATGTGCGCGAAGGCGTGATCGCTACAAGGATCGCAGCTCACGCTGCCGATATTGCCAAAGGTCTGCCGCAGGCGATCGCCTGGGACAGGGAAATGGCTGTGGCCCGTAAAAATCTTGACTGGCCGGAGCAGATCCGTCTGGCGCTTGACCCGGTAAAAGCGCAGGCTTACCGTGATAAGAAAAATAAGTCGGAGGACGAAGCCTGTTCCATGTGTGGCGATTACTGCGCTGTTAAGATCGTAGGACAGTATTTGGAAGCACACCGTAAAAAACAATAATAAATGCAAAAACAGGACTTACATAAGTAAGTCCTGTTTTTTATCAGCCTTTGTATAAATAATCCTGCACCTTGCTGTGGCTGTCTTCCGGTCCGACCATGATGAAGACGTCGCCGGCTTCGAACAGTGCGTACGGACCGGGCGAGACGATCAGTTCTTCACCTTTGCGGATCGCTACCACGGTAACGCCGGTGCTCTGCCAAAAGTTGATTTCTGAAATCATTTTACCGAGAAAACGGCAATCCCTGGTTATTTTTATTTCGTAAGGCAGGATAGGTGATGCCAGACGGAATTTTTCAATATATTCCAGCAGCTGGTGCACATTATCCAAAATATCGTCCTGTTGTTTTTTCTGCTGTTCTGACAGGGTCTCGATATTTTTTTTCAGTTCGGTGATAGTAGAAATGTTGCGGAAGCGGCCTACCAGCTGCGCTGCCCGTTCTGCTGAAAGCACGACGCTGCCGCTGCCCGATTCGATCGCCACGATACCGACATCCTGCAGCATGAACATGGCGCGGCGGATCGTTTCCGGCGAAACTGCATAGTGGGCTGCGAGCATGGAGCGTCCGTAGATTTTTTCGCCGACCTTATATTTACCGGCAGCGATTTTAGAAGCGATATCGACGGCGATTTTTTGGTAGATCGGTTCTGCTATTTTGTGTTTATTAGCCATGATGGTATCCTTTGCAGTAAAAAAATAGTAAAAATTGTTCCCTGAAAAATTTAATCTTATTTATTATTATACCATATCCGCAGCTGTTGCAGATAAGCCGGCAGGCTGGCATACAGCCATTGCGGAGAGCCGGGATTAACTGATCCGACATGATATTTGCAGTGTAAAAAAGTAATTAAAGTAAATTGACAAGCTTTTCCAAGTAAGTTAAACTAAAAAAGCAGATAGAGGCAACTCAATAATAATATAAAGTTGTCGGATTGTAAAGGGGGGAGTTTTGATGAAGAAAAGAATACTGCAGCTGGTAGGCCTGGTTTTGTTTGTGTGCCTGGCGGCAGGCTGTGGCAGCAGTAACGAAAAAACGGTAGTTTTTTCTGACGCCGGCTGGGACAGTGTGAAATTTCACAATGCGGTAGCCGGTTTGATTGCAGAAAAGGCTTATGGTTTAAAAGTGGAAACTATGAACGGTTCAACGCCGATCATGGAAGCGGCTCTGGTTCGCGGTGATGTCGATGTCAATATGGAACTGTGGACTGACAATGTTGCTACTTATGAAGCTGATAAAGCCGCTGGTGGTATCGTTGATCTGGGAGTCAACTTCGATGATAATAAACAGGGCCTGTATGTACCACGTTATGTGATCGAAGGTGATCCTCAGCGTGGTATTGCGCCGATGGCTCCTGATTTGCACAATGTTGCTGATCTGGCACGCTACAGTCAGCTTTTTGTTGATGAAGAAAATCCTTCCAAAGGTCGTATTTACGGGGCGATCCCCGGTTGGGCCGTTGATGAAGTGATGTTTAAAAAATATAAGTATTATGGTCTGGACAAAAATTATATCTATTTCCGTCCCGGCAGCGAGGCGACTTTGAGTACGGCCTTTGTAACGGCGTATGAAAAAGGTTTGCCGATCGTCGGTTATAACTGGGAACCGACCTGGATCAGCGGCAAGCTGGACCTGGTACTTTTGGAAGACGCACCCTATACGCAGGCCGGCTTTGAGGCAGGCGAAACCGCTGCTCCTTCCGTAGTCGTCATGGTATCGGCTAACAGCCGGTTTCCCAAACGGCAGCCTGAATTTGCGGAGTTTCTGAAAAAATATCATACTTCCAGCGCTTTGACGGCGGAAGCTCTGGCTTATATTGCTGATAATAAAGCGACTTACGACCAGGCGGCCCGCTGGTTTCTGCAAAAACACGATGATCTGCTGACGCAGTGGCTGCCGCCTGATAAAGCGCAGACCATGCGAGCGGCTTTAAAAGAACAGTAAGGGGGCGGGGAAATGCCGAGTTGGTTGTTAAATTTTCCGAATATCAATTTGAATATAGCAGAACCGATAGATGAATTTGTGCGTTATATCAACATCAATTATGGCGAGGTTTTTGTCGCCGCCAAAAAAATGCTCAGTATTTTTATTAACGGCATCAACGGCGCGCTGGATATGATTCCCTGGTGGCTGATGATCCTGCTGGTTATTTTTGCCACAAAAAAATTGATGAACAGTTATAAAAACGGGGTTCTTTACGGTGGCCTGTTGTTTATGATCGGTGCCTGTGGTTACTGGCATATGATGAATGAAACTCTGGCTATCGTGATCACGGCGGTAATTTTTTCGCTTTTGATCGGTTTGCCGATCGGGATCGCGCTGGCGGCAGTGCGCGGAGCTGATACTGTCGTGCGGCCGATACTGGACGCCATGCAGACGATGCCGACCTTCGTTTATATGATCCCGGCAGTTATGCTGTTGGGACCCGGTAAAGTCCCGGCAGTGCTGGCGACCGTCGTCTATGCGGTAGTGCCTGTTATCAGGCTGACCAGTCATGGTATCCGTCAGGTCGATCAGGAGGTCGTTGAGGCTTCCCGTTCTTTTGGCTCATCCAGCTGGCAGACTTTGTTTAAGGTGCAGATACCGCAGGCGCTGCCGACGATCATGACCGGCATTAACCAGACGATGATGATGGCGGTAGCGATGGTTGTTACCTGCGCTATGATCGGTGCCAATGGTTTGGGTATGGAAGTTTTGATCGCTATCAACCGCATGGAATCCGGCCGCGGTATTATCGCCGGTTTTGCCATTGTTATTATCGCGATCATTATCGATCGCCTGACGCAGAGCTTGGTGCAGAAGGAGGGTAAATGATGCAGGAACAAGATACGGTTTTAGAAGTCAAAAACTTATATAAATTGTTTGGCCCCTATGATTTCCTGGACGAAAGAAAAGCTGCCTTCAAGCTGCTGGAGCTTGGCGCCACCAGGATGGATGTTATGGAAACAACGGGGATCATGGCGGCGATCAGCGATGTTTCTTTCAGCGTCAAACGCGGCGAGCTTTTTGTACTGATCGGTCTGTCCGGCAGCGGTAAATCGACTATCGTGCGCTGCCTGAATATGCTGCACAAGCCTACGAAAGGTGAAATTCTGATCGATGGCGAGGATATTACCAAATATAATGAAAAACAGCTGCAGGAATTGCGGCGCACTAAGGTTTCCATGGTTTTCCAGAACGGCGGTCTTTTAAGTCACCGCGATGTGCTGGGCAATGTGGCTTATGGGCTGGAAGTGCGCGGCGTCGGTAAAGAAGAACGTGAAAACAAAGCTATGGAAATGATCAATATGGTCGGTCTGACGGGCTATGAGCACGAAAAACTCAGCAGCTTATCAGGCGGGATGAAGCAGCGCGTCGGCATTGCCCGGGCGCTGGCCAACGATCCGGATATTTTGCTGATGGACGAAGCTTTTTCGGCGCTTGATCCACTGGTCAAAAACGATTTGCAGTTTGAGCTGCTGCGGATACAGGAACGGATGGGCAAGACTATAGTTTTCATTACCCATGATATCAATGAAGCTTTCAAGCTGGGCAACAGGGTAGGTATTTTACGCGACGGGCGTATGGTGCAGATCGATACGCCGGAGCAGATGCTGGCCAATCCTGCTGATGATTATGTCAGAAAATTTATCCATAACGTCAATACCAGTAAGGTTTTTTGCGTGCGCAATATTATGTCTACACCCAGCTGTATCGTCAAGGCCAGTGACGGCGCCAACACGGCGATTACCAGCATGCGTGCCAATGGGGTTTCCAGCGCTTACGTTGTTGGTGATCACATGAACTTTATCGGTATCGTGACTTTGGACGGAGCTTTAGCTGTCCGTGACGGCAAAAAGACCTTCAGTGAAGCGATCATTCGCGATGTGCCGCAGGTCAACGATCTGGATGCCCCCGTTGCAGATATCGTACCTTTGGCTGCTAATGCCAGTTTTCCGCTGGCAGTTGTGGATGAAGAAAAGGTTTTTCGCGGGATCATCACCAAGGCGTCTGTTTTGTCTTCCTTTGTGGCCTGAATATGAAGTGATTTAAAAATAAAAGAAGAGCTGACAAAGCAGCTCTTCTTTTATTGGATTATAAGGCTATTTTGGCAAGATGGTCGCCATCAAGCTTATAACCATAATTTTTGCGCGGGTCCCAGTAATTGACCCGTACAATGTCGCCCGCCTGCAGAGCCTTTGCCAGTTCAGCACCGGTCAAAAGCCCCTTGCGGGTAATAAGGTTTGTCAGCGCGTCAAAGTTTTCTGCCTGTACTTCGATAGAATTGGCGAAACAATCTTTGGCCTCGCAGCTGCCATCTGGTCTCAGCAGATCCAGATATACGCTGCGGCCATTCAGGTACTCGCCGATATCAAAGACCATTTTGTCTACGTCTTTGATGTCCTGCGTAAAAATTCGCGGGGTTTTGTTATAAACGACCGTGATGCCCGTATGGTTTCCGGTTAAGATGTTGATTGGTTTTCCGCCGTGTTTGTTTAGTATAGTCAAGTGAGCTGTGTCAGCATTATTGACTGTATCTATTTTTATTCTGGGAATACGGGCTCGAAGAGCTTTGGCGATGTAGTTAACAAGCGTCTGCAAATTCAACACCTCCGTAGCATTATTATAGCATTTGTCAATCAAACGAGTTGTTTTAAAAATTTACAAAACGCTTGCATAATATTCACATGTATACATGTAAAGCAAATTTACAAAAGTGCTTAAATAGTGTATACTAATTGTGTGAGCAGGGGTGAACTATGTCTTGCTGCACATTTATTTTGCGTCTCACTGGAACCGATAAGGCCGGTTCCCATATCTTGTACTCTGATAAAAAAGAAAGAAGGGGATCAAATGACAAAAATGAAAACTATGGACGGTAATACGGCGGCGGCGTATATCTCTTATGCGTTCACCGATGTGGCCGCTATCTATCCTATTACTCCGTCCTCTCCCATGGCCGAAGTTGTAGACGAATGGGCTGCGCAAGGTCAGAAAAATGTTTTTGGTCAAACTGTAAAAGTATTGGAAATGCAATCTGAAGCTGGTGCTGCCGGCGCCGTACACGGTTCTTTGCAATCCGGAGCTTTGACAACTACCTATACTGCTTCGCAAGGTCTCCTTCTGATGATTCCTAATATGTACAAAATGGCAGGCGAACTGCTGCCGGGCGTGTTCCATGTTTCTGCCCGTGCTTTAGCTGCCAGCTCACTGTCTATTTTCGGCGACCACCAGGACGTTATGGCTACCCGTCAGACCGGTTTTGCGCTGCTGGCTGAAAGCGGCGTGCAGGAAGTTATGGATCTGTCGGCAGTGGCGCATTTGGCCGCCATCAAAGGGCGCGTTCCCTTTATTAATTTCTTTGACGGTTTCCGCACTTCGCATGAAATCCAGAAAATAGAAACTCTGGCTTATGATGATCTGGCTAAACTAGTCGATTATGACGCAGTGACTGCGTTCCGTAATCGCGGCCTCAACCCCGATAATCCGGTTGTACGCGGTACGGCTCAAAATCCTGATATCTATTTCCAGACCCGCGAAGCTGTCAACTCTTATTATGAAGCTTTGCCGGGTATCGTTGAAGAATATATGAACGAGATCAGCAAGCTGACCGGACGTAAATACGGCCTGTTCAACTATTATGGCGCGCCTGATGCGGAAGAGATCATCATCGCTATGGGCAGTGCCTGCGAAACGATCCAGACTGTTGTTGAAAAGCTTAACGCCGAAGGCAAAAAAGTTGGCCTTCTCGCTGTACATCTGTATCGTCCGTTCTCGATCAAACATTTTATGGGCGCTGTTCCTAAAACAGTTAAACGTATTGCTGTTATGGACCGTACTAAAGAACCCGGTTCCTTTGGCGAACCTTTATACATGGATGTGCGCGGCGCTTTCTATGAAGCAGAAATTTCTCCGCTCATCATCGGCGGCCGTTATGGTCTGGGCAGCAAAGAGCTGACTCCGTCAGAAGTTATGGCGGTTTTTGAAAATCTTGCTGCGCCCGAGCCGAAAAACAATTTCACGGTCGGTATCGTTGACGATGTTACCAATACTTCTCTGCCGGTAACAACTTTGCTGGATACTACTCCTGCCGCTACCAAGAGCTGTAAGTTCTGGGGCCTGGGCAGTGACGGCACTGTCGGCGCCAACAAAAGCGCGATCAAGATCATTGGCGATTATACCGATATGTACGCTCAGGGATATTTCTCCTATGATTCCAAAAAATCAGGCGGTATCACCGTTTCGCATCTGCGTTTCGGGCATGAGCCGATCCGTGCTCCTTATCTGATCACCTTTGCAGATTTTGTAGCCGTACATAACCAGTCTTATGTAGATAAGTATGATGTTACCGCGGGCCTGAAAAAAGGCGGCACCTTCCTGCTGAACTGTAACTGGTCGAAGGAAGAGCTGGAAACGCATCTGCCGGGTAATATCAAGCGCTACATCGCTAAAAATGCTATTAATTTCTATACTATCGACGCAGTCAAGATCGCTCAGGAAATCGGTCTGGGCGGGCGTATCAACATGATCATGCAGTCCGCTTTCTTCAAATTGGCGGACATCATCCCTCTGGCTGACGCTGTCAAGTATTTGAAAGAAGCTGTCGATCATTCCTACGGTCTGAAAGGACAGGCTGTGCTCGATATGAACTATGCGGCGATCGACCGCGGCGTCGATGCCATCGTGAAGATCGATGTACCGGCTGCCTGGGCTGAAGCTGCCGGCGATGCCAATATCGCGGTTACCGGCAACGAATTTATCGATAATATCCTGACTCCGGTCAATCGTCTGGAAGGCGATAATCTGCCTGTCAGCACCTTCGATAAAAACATCGATGGTACTTTCCCCAGCGGTACCTCTGCTTATGAAAAACGCGGTATCGCGATCAATGTGCCGGAATGGCAAATGGATAAATGTATCCAGTGTAACCAATGCTCCTTCGTCTGCCCGCACGCAGTTATCCGCCCTGTGCTGATGACGGAAGCAGAAGCTGCCAACGCACCGCAGGGACTGGAATATAAAGATGCTGTCGGAGCGAAAGAGCTTAAATTCCATATGGCGATTTCTCCGCTGGATTGTACCGGCTGCGGTAACTGTGCGCAGGTATGCCCGGCTAAAGAAAAAGCCCTCGTTATGAAACCGCTGGAAAGCCAGCTGGCCAAAACGGCCCATTGGGATTACACCGCACATCAGGTCACAGTTAAACCTAACCCGATGAATAAGAACACTGTTAAAGGCGTACAGTTTGAACAGCCTTTGCTTGAGTTCTCCGGCGCCTGTGCCGGCTGCGGCGAAACGCCGTATGCCAAACTGGTAACTCAGCTGGTCGGCGACCGCATGATGATCGCCAATGCGACAGGCTGCTCTTCGATCTGGGGCGCCAGCGCGCCTTCCATGCCATATACTACCAACAGCAAAGGCCACGGCCCCAGCTGGGCAAATTCCCTCTTTGAGGACAATGCTGAATATGGTTTGGGTATGTACCTGGGTGTCAAACAATCCCGCGAACGTGTTGCCGAGATGGTAAAAGTAGCTTTGGCAGGGGATATTCCCGCTGACCTGAAAGCGGCAATGCAGGATTGGCTCGACAATATGGAAGTCAGCGAAGGTACGCGTGAACGTGCTGAAGCTTTGACGGCTGTATTGGAAAAATATCAGGGCCAATGCGATAAATGCGCGGCGCTGTATAAAGAAAAACAGTTCTTTGTCAAACGCAGCCACTGGATCTTTGGCGGCGATGGCTGGGCTTATGACATTGGCTACGGCGGTCTGGATCATGTCCTGGCTTCCGGCGAAAACGTCAATGTGATGGTTTTCGATACCGAAGTTTATTCCAATACCGGCGGCCAGTCTTCTAAAGCTACGCCTGCTGCGGCTATTGCCAAATTTGCTGCCAGCGGCAAAAAGACCAAGAAAAAAGATCTGGGCATGATGGCTATGAGCTATGGTTATGTTTATGTGGCTCAGATTTCCATGGGTGCCGATAAAAATCAAACCTTGAAGGCGATCGCCGAGGCAGAAGCTTACGACGGACCTTCCCTGATCATTGCTTACGCTCCGTGTATCAACCACGGTCTGAAAGCAGGCATGGGCTGCAGCCAGCTGGAAGCTAAGCGTGCTGTAGACTGCGGTTACTGGGCAACCTACCGCTATAACCCTGCTTTGAAAGAAAAAGGCGAGAATCCTTTCAGCCTGGATTCCAAAGAGCCTACTGCTGATTTCAGAGAGTTCCTTTTGGGCGAGGTTCGTTATTCTTCCCTGCTCAAACAGTATCCTGAAACAGCTGAAGCATTGTTCGAGAAAACTGAACAGGATGCTAAAGAACGTTTGAATAACTATAAACGTCTGGCAGGCAAAGCCTGAGTTTAGCTGCAATAAGACCGCCGTCAAAAATGACGGCGGTCTTTGCTTACTGCGGTGCAGCAGGAGCCCGGACAGTTTGTTGTCTGTCTGTTTGAACTTGACGAGAAGGCGTATTTGCCGTATAATAACAAAATAGCACGGAGAGGTGGTCGAGTGGTTGAAGGCTCTGGTCTTGAAAACCAGCGAGGTGCAAGCCTCCGTGGGTTCGAATCCCACCCTCTCCGCCATATTTTTATTGTCTGCTATCAAAGGCGGCAGAATAAATATTTGCAGCGATACTCTTGAAAAAAATATCAGGATAGTGTATACTATCCAAGTAAGTCAAACGGAGTGGTACTCAAGTGGCTGAAGAGGACGGTTTGCTAAATCGTTAGACGGGGTGACTCGTGCGTGGGTTCGAATCCCACCCACTCCGCCACTATCAAAGGTTCAGAGCCTTCGAGAGAAATCTCGAAGGCTCTTTTTCTGTTTTGTGGGGCAATAATAGAAAAAATTTTATAAAAAATGATGATGACGTACATTAAAATATAATTCTAGATTAACGGTGACTTCTACTGCGGAACGAAGTCAATTTTTGAATAAGAAGGATGCCTTAACTAAGCTGAATGCTATCCTTGAGCAAATGCAGGACGCAGAAAACGCCAAGCAGATAAATTCTGCTTGGCGTGAACATGCCCAAATAGTACGTGGCAACCCGGTGAGAGTATATGAGGGTATAGAATTTAGGCGAAAGATATAGAATGAATTTACAGTGTAATTTGCAATATTTGAGAGTAATGTCTTTTAGGCGTTACTCTTTATATTGAACTAAAAACGAACATAAATGAAAAATTTTTACAGGCTCATCTTAGACAGCCATTGAGCTACGTCCTTGGAGGCGTTTTTAGCGCTGCTGCCAGAAAGAGCCAGGTAAGGCGCGAAGCTGGTATTGGGAAGCAGCTTTGCTAGGTCGCTTTGGCAGCGCTGTACGCCGCCGCCGCCGTGAGTGAAGAAGGGCGCTACGGTCTTAGCCTGCCAATCGAGGCTTTCGATAAAAGTTGCTACGGGCATAGGGTAGCTGCCCCACCAGTTGGGATAGCCCAAAAATACAATGTCATATTGGGCGAAGTCGGGAATTTTTGTTTTTACAGCGGGACGGGCGTTAGCTTGCTGTTCCTGCTTGCCCTTATCTACAGTAGCGTTGTAGGAAGTTGGATAAGCCGTTTCGGGAACGATTTCTACCAGCTCGCCGCCGATTTGCTTATGGATTTCTTCTGCTACGGCTTTAGTGTTGCCGCTCCAGGAAAAGTAAGCGATGAGAATTTTTTTAGTTGTTTTCATGGTTGCATTTGCTCCTTCGGTATTGCTTGCGGTTACGTTAGCAGTAACGGGGGCGGCGGTGGAAGAGCCGCAGCCCAGGCAAAGGGCGGCCATACCCATCAGGGAAAAGCCGGTGGTTTTTAAAAATTCGCGTCGTTTCATAAATTAGACCTCCTCGTTAAGCAGTGATAAAAAATTTTGCTAGGACGATGCTGATTTCATAGAGTAGAATCATGGGCAAGGCCAGCAGGCTTTGAGTGATAACGTCCGGCGTAGGCGTAATAACGGCGGCGACGATGAAAGTCGCCAGAATAATATGTTTGTGGTATTTTTGTAGCGTTGGCACTTTGACGAGCTGTAAATAGCATAAAAGTAGTACTATTAAAGGCAGTGTAAAAATAAAGCCGAAAGGAACTACCAGCATCAGAAAAAAGTCCAGATAACTTTCCAGGGACAGCAGGGTACTGACCTTGCCTGCGGCGAAACCTAAAAAGAATTCCAGGCCACGGGGAAAAACGAAATAGTAGGAAAAGAGCATACCGATAAGAATCAAAAACAGCGTCAGCGGCAGGCACATTATGGTAAAGCGTTTTTCTCTGAAGGTTAGCGCCGGGCTGATAAAGTCGTACAGCTGATACAAAATGACGGGAGCGGCCAGCAGCAGGCCGCCTAAAAGCGCCAGCTTCATGTAAATCATGAAGGCTTCCGCGGGGCGCATATAATAAAGGTTGCCTGCCGCTGCTGTCAGCAGGTCGACAATGGCCTGAATATGGTAAAAGCAAAGAGCGCTGCCTGCGGCCCAGGCTGCCAAACTGCGCAGCAGGCAGCGACGCAGGTCCTGCAAATGTTCGGCTAGGCTCATATCCCTGTCGGTGTTCTGCACATCCCAAGGGTATGCTGGCTGACGGTTATTGAGTAACGCCGTCATTTTTTTGCACGCTGGCAGCAGGCCCAGCTGCTGCCGCTTCCTTAGCCTGAGCGTCGGCAGGGTCGTCCGTGTTCAACGCGGTTTTAAATTCACGCATGCTTTTGCCGATGGCTTTACCTACGTCGGGCAGCTTGCCAGGGCCGAAAAATACCAGACCGATGACTAAGATGAGCAGTAATTCAGGTAAACCGAGACCAAACATAATGAGTACCTCCTTGATTTTATAGTGTAGTAGCGTTTGATTTTATTTCTTCGCAACAATATAAAATTTACTTCAGCGCTGCGAAAACCGCGTCGTCCACGGGCTCCAGCCATTCGGTGGAAACCTCGGGGTTGGACTGCATGATGGAAAGATGCTGCATGTAGGTTTCGGGAGCAGCTCCATGCCAATGCTTAACATTTTCCGGGATGGTAGCGACTACGCCGGGAACAAGCTGCTGCGGCTCTTCGCCCCAAATCTGGTAATAGCCGCGGCCGGATTCGGGAACAAGGATTTGGCAGGAGCCGTGATGAATGTGCCAGTAGGTGTGGGCGCCGTCGATGAAGGTGACATTGGAAACGTTGATACTGTCATTAGTCAACGGCGAGAGGAATGTGCGGCCAGTGAAATACATTTCAAGGCTTTGATTGGGGTTGCCGATGGGGAATACTGTTCCTGGAAGTTTTTCCAGCTCCGCCTGTACCTGGGCGACGGGCGGATAATCGTTAGCGACTTCGGCTGCTTTCACTGTGTCGGAGACTGCGCTGAAGGCGGTGAAGATAACGGCAGGGACTAATAAGCCTTGAAGTGTTTTTTTCATAGTGCGGATATTTTTCATAATACGTTCCTCCTGAAATTGATTTATTAGCGTAATGTTTTAACCTTCGACTTGCGCGGGAGCTACGGCGTTAATGCAGGCCAGGGCGTTAAGGGTGCGGGGATAACCGATGTAGGGCAGTGCTATGGTGATAGCGTCCAATAGCTGTTGGCGAGTGTTGCCGACGGCAATGTTGGCTCCTGCGTGGGCCTGTGCTTGAGGCTCGCAGCCTCCTAGGCTGATGATGGCGGTGAAGGTGATCAGTTCGCGCTCTTTAACGTCCAATACCTGGCGCGTATAATAATCGCCGAAGCAGTTGGCGGAAAGATAGGTGCGGATATGCTTTTCATCCGGGGGAGCGGAGGCGTTGCCTTTATCGATAGCGGGGCCGAAGATGGCGCGCTGCACTGCAAGCCCTGCGTCGTGCCTTGTTTCGTCGGTTACAGTACCTGCTTCAGTAGGGATCGCTATATTTTGCTCCTGGAAAACCTGGGCCATGGTGACGAGAGCTGCTTTAGCACGGCTTATACCTACATAGGGAGTGCAGTGAAAAATTGTTTCGCGTACCTGCGCGGGAGTTGCGCCCGCTTTTAGCGCGCCGCGTACATGTATGGGAATATCTGCCGACGCGTTGTTAGCGGTCAAGGCTGCCAGCGTCAGCAGCTCCTGCTGACGGAGCGGCATCTGTACCTGCTTGTTAATATCGGCATAGACGAATTTTTGCATAATAGCGTTCAGTTCTGCGTCCTGGGGAACGATGCCTTGCGTGGTGCTGCCATACAGCTGGGCCATTGCGGCGGCAGCGGTTTCAGTCCTTGTTTGCGCCATAGCCTGATTACCTCCTATCATGGCAGATGTAAATAATGTTGCTGTTAAAAGGCTTAAACAAATTTTGCTGAAAATTTGTTTCATTTTGATTTGCATAGTGTTACACCTCCGCGTATTTCGTTTTATAATTTGAAGCCCAGCTCGTAAGCTTCTTTTGGAAAATTTGTGCGCAGGATTTGTTCTTTGGCAGAGCAGCCTGGTGCTAAAACTATGCCGCGGCTTTGCCAGCGCATATAACGGCACAGAGTGGTGTAAAATTTTCGCAGGCTGCGCATGGTCAGGTCGTTATCGGATCCGGCTGCCGCCAGCAGAACCGCCTGCTTATCGCTGATGCGTCCCGTACGGGAATAAAAACGGTCGACAACTGTTTTCAACTGCGCTGTAACGTGAAAGTAATATACCGGTGATATTAGGGCGATTAAATCGGCGTCTACCAGACGCATAATCAATTCGTTTTCAATATCATCCTTGTGGACGCAGGGACCGTTCATGCCACAAGAGTCGCAGCCCAGGCAGGGATGGATGTTTTTGAAAGCAGTGTCGAAGCGAAAAATTTCGTGCCCCTTGGCTTGAGCGCCTGCGGCAAATTGGTCCGTCAGTATCGAGGTTGTTCCGTTTCGATGTGGACTGCCAGTTAAAAGTACTATCTTCATAAGCGTTACCTCGTGTTAAATACTTTGCCCAAGCTGATAGGCTTGCTGGGGAAATTCGCTGCGCTCGGTGGCGTTGCGGGAACCGCAGCCATAGCCCAAAACCATGCCCAGATCCTGCCAGTGCATATATTCAGCCAGGCTTTGGTAGTGATCCACTAGGGCTTCAAAGGTCCAGCCAGCGCTGTTGTAGGCCGTGGCCATCAGCAAGGCTTTTTTGCCGTCGAAGCCGCGCAGATGTGAATAAAAACGGTCGACAACGGTTTTCAGCTGTGTGGACATTCCATAATAATACAACGGCGTGACCAGCGCGATAATATCAGCCTGCAAAAGCTGCGGTATCAGACTTTTTTCTATGGCGTCGTTCAGTACGCAGGGGCCGTTTTGACGGCAGGCATTACAGCCCTGGCAAGGCTTTATATTTTCAAAGGCGGCGTTAAATCGGAAAGTTTTGTGGCCGTTTGCCTGTACGCCTTCGATAAATTTATCAGCTAAGAGAGCCGAGGTGCCGTTGCGGTGCGGACTACCAGTTATTACAACGATGCTTTGCCTGACGTCGGCAGCGGTTGGTAATACCGGTGCGGCTTGTGCGTTAGCTGATGCTCCCGTAGCAGGCTTGTTAATAAGAGAAAGGCCTAGTCCGCTTACGAGCAGCGTGCCGAAACCTACCGAGGCGACCTTTAAAAAATCGCGTCTATTCATAGTATTTAGACTCCTTTTTAAAATATGCACAGCATCCCAGCCAAATTACGGCACAGGTGCTGGTAAGGCAGCTGCCGCCGCAGGATCCGCATACGCCCGTACAGTATGGCAGAGCGTGGGCTATATTGGGAGCGACTGGAGCTAAAATTTGCGGGTAAAGCCGGGCGACGGCCTGGGGCAGAAGTACGCTGCCTGCCGCGCCGCCTGCTAAATAAATGTCCGTAAGCTTATTTTTCATGGCGCGGTTCCTCCTGCTGCAGATTGCTGCCGTAGCGAATGGCCTTGACCGGGCAGCAGTTTTGGCACTGGCCGCAGACGATGCAGCGCTGAATATTGATAGCGGACTTACGCTCGTGCAGTTCTATGGCCTGCATGGGGCAGGCTTGGGCGCAGCGGCCGCAGCCTACGCAGGCGTTTGTCCGTACCTGCATTTTAAAGGGACCGGGCATCTTTTGCCCGATGATATGGCACAAGGAGTTAAACGTACCTACAGGGCACAGCAGGCTGCAGTAGCCGCGTCCGCCTTTAGTGAAAAGTCCCAGCAGCACGTTGGCCAGCAAAAAGGTGGCCAGCAGGGAAAGGGAGCTGCTGATCAGTACACCTGTGTGTAGATAGCCGGCGAGCAGCTCTAAGGTGTAATAATTGCAGTAGGCACAGGGTACCCCCAGACCAAGCCACACGGAAAAGAGGAAGCCGACGAAGAATCCGTAGCGCAGAGGCGTTAAGGGCAGCAGGTACGCCAGATCCAGTTGGTATTTGGGCGGCAGGGCTTTGCTTAAAAGCTCGCTGAAGCCTCCGGCCGGACACAGCCTGCCGCAGAACAGCGGGCCGAACCATATGGATGTCACTGCCAGCAGCAGACAGAAGAACAGGGACGTGGGACCGCTTTCCTGCCATTGGCCGGTAATGATATTGGCCAGGGGAATACGGGCACAGGGAACGTGAATGGAGGTGAAGCCTGTTTCAATTAAAAATCTGCCGGTTAAGTTCCCGAAGAGCATAAAGGGCTCGTAGAAAAGTGCGAAGCCGGCGAGATAGCCTGCCGCACGTTGCAGTAAAAATTTTGTCTTCGTCATAATTGCCTCCTGTTTTTACTAACAGCATACAGCTTAAAGTTAGCTCTAAGCCAAGAGGTTTTTCTTTTATTACCGGTAAAAAGAAAAGGTATGCAGCTTGTTCTGCATACCTAAATTATAAATTTCTTGGGGTATAATGTCTAATACTTAAAATGAGCGGCTACTTCATGCCTAAAAAGCATTGCGTGAACTCGATAAATTTTTGCGTCGTTAAACTGAATTTGCTGCCGCGCCGCCAAACGAAAAATACTTCGCTGGTAACGGGAGGGTCTAAAGGAACAAAACGCAGCCTGCTTTCTTCCAGCATGGGGGAACGAACTACAATAGCGTAGCAATGGGAACTGTCGACTAAGGTAGCTGCGTTGCCGCGCAGATTACAGGTGCCGATAAATTTTATGTTGGCAATACTACCGCTGAGCCAGTTAAGCGTTTGGCTGCGCACTTGCAAACGGCTGGGGAGCAGCAGGGGTTTGCCCTCTAGGTCTTTAGCTGTAATGCGCTGCTTATTTGCCAGGGGGGAATCGGCGCTCATCAAAATGCCGAATTCCTCCGCTTGCGGCAGGCAGATAAAATCATAGTTGACCATATCGATAGGAGCTAACATCAGCGCGGCGTCGGCTAGGCCGTTTTCCATTCGTTCGCGCATAATGTCCGCCGTGCTGGTAAACAGGTCAAAGGTGACGGCAGGATATTTTTCCTGAAAGGCATGGACGATATTAGCCAGTGTTTGCACAGCCATGAGCTCGCCTGCACCCAGACTGATGCTGCCGCTTAGATTAGTTTCCTGATCCCGCAGGTCGTTTTCTGTTTTTTCCACCAAATATAAAATTTCTTTGGCGCGGTGCACTAAAAGGTCGCCGGCAGGCGTCAGCGTTAGTTTGTGCTGGCTGTGTTCAAAGAGCGCTACGCCTAAATCCTTCTCCAGTTGTATCAGCTGGCGGCTCAGCGTGGGCTGGGTGATGTGCAGGATAGCGGCGGCGCGTGTAATATTTTGCTCTTGGGCGACGGTCAGAAAGTAATTTAAAATGCGCAGGTTCATAGTCGTGACCTCCGTTATGCTTGTTAAGAAAATTATAGCGCGCAGGCTGCGGCTTGTAAATCTTAAATAAGTCGCTTGCTTTGCCAAACATTGCTGCGCCAGCGATAGGCGAAGACAGCGGCGCGCAGCAACCAGTCTCCCAGCATAGCCAGCCACACTCCTGCAGCGCCAATATTGGTGTACTCTGTCAATAGCCAGGCAACACCGATGCGCAGCGACCACATGGAGATTACGGAAACCACCATAGGAAATCTTACGTCGCCTGCGGCCCGCATGGAGGCGGGAAGGTCGAAGGCCAGCGGCCAAATCAGTACGGCTCCTATCGTATGGATTAAAAGCATTTGCTGTGCCATACCGGCGGACTGGGGCGAGAAGTGGTATAGAGGTAGGATAAGAGGCAGAGCCAAATAGATGCCCCAGCCCATAAGGAACAGAGCGCCGTAGGTGGCAAAGAGTAGCAGACGGTTGTAATATTTGGCCTGCGCATAATCACGCTTGCCTGCGCAGCGGGCGACTACGGTAGTAATGGCCAGGGAGATGGCCAGGCCTGGAATGACCTGAATGGACGCAAGATGGGAGGTTGCGGCATTAGCAGCGATAGCAGGAGTGCCGAAGACGGAGACTAAGCCGAGGGTTAAAATTTTACCTAGCTGGAACATACCGTTTTCCACGCCGTTGGGAATGCTGACGGATAAAATTTTGCGGAGCATATCCTTTTGCAAATGCCATTTGTCATGGAAGCTTACGTACAGCAGTCCTTGCTTATTAGTCAGCAGGTATAAAAGCATAACGGCGGCAGACAGGCGGGCTAGAACCGTAGCAAGAGCCGCGCCGTCCGTATTCATGTGCAGATTGTAAATGAAAAGAGCGTTGCCAGCAATGTTAACGGCATTCATCAAAAGAGCGCTGTACATAGTGACCTTCGCGTTGCCTGCAGCGCGAAAAACAGCGGCCGCTGCTTCATAAACGGCGATGGCTGGCACAGACAAGGCGGTGATGGTTAAATAAATGTCGGCATAGTCTTTGACCTGCGGCGTGATTTGGGCAAAGAAATAATCCAGCAGCAGGGCTTTGCTGGCTAGTAAAGCGGCTGTTGCTGCCAGAGAAAAAAGAGCGGCGAAAAGCAGCAGCTGCCGGGCGCTGGCGCAGGCCTGCTTTCTGTCGCCGCTGCCTAGATATTGGCCTGCAACAATAGCGCCGCCGGTGCCGAGAGCGGCACAGAGATAGATTATTAGCTGCATTACTGTGTCTACTAAGGAAATGGCAGAAACGGCGGCTTCGCCAACGCCTGCTACCATGACGGAATCGATCATGCCTACTAAAAGTGTTAGGAATAGCTCCAGCACCAGTGGAATGACTAGCTGCCGCAGGTCGCGGCCGCTGAATAAGCGCTCGCTATTGGCAGTATGAAAAGCTGCAGGCGCACGCAAAAGAGCCGTCGTCTGCAGAAATTTTATTGACATGGGTTAACACTTCCAGGGATTATTGCTGCATGGTAAATACAGCTTCAATGCTGCCGCCCAGCTGATGGAAAAGGGGCAACTGCTCGGACGGAACGCTGCCGACCTTGATGACCTCCATGGTCAGGTTGGGCTGGGAGGATTGGGAATAAAAAATCGCCAGCGTATTATTGCGCGGACAGTAGGTGATATCACCGTCGTCAAAATTCAGTCTGCCGCGTCCCGGGTCGGCAGGATGCCAGGAAAGAGGGCCGTAATATTCTCGCTGATCGTAGCCTACCATGTTGACGCGCAGCGGGAAACGGCTTTGCAGCTCCTTAGCTAAGGGAGTTGCTTCCCAAAGGATGGGGATTTGTCGGCCGTTAACAAGGACGGCAGCGTTAGTTGTTATTGCTGCCGTTTGCTGCGTTTGCGTCAGGGGCGCAGGCTCTGCGGCTGGGGAAGAAGCGTACAGAGCCATGCTTGCTACTGTTGCTGCGCAGGCGGCACATACAAACGCAAGTAATATTTTCTTCATCTTAATGTACTCCTAAATTATCCTTAAAAAATTGCGCTAAACGGTCTACGGCAGGGGTAATGAATTCGTCCTTGTCGTAAAGGTCGAAGTGGGTCGCGCCGTCGATAAGGTACAGCTCCTTAGGCTCTTTGGCTAAGTCATAAGCCTCTTGGCTGAAATAGAGGGTTTGAGCCTTGCGTCCGGCAATTAAAAGCAGCGGGCGCGGGGACAGCAACTCAATTTGAGCGAAGGGGTAAAATTCCAGCTGGCGCAGCGTGGAGGTGTAATAGAAATTACCGGTGGCGTTGGGATGCTGGCCGCGGGGCGTATTGTAATAATCGTAGGCGTTGCGCACGAACTGAGGCGCATCGGCAGGCGGAGCGGAGGTGGGCAGCAGCTTGATTATGCGCGGGAGCTCGCCCCTGGCTTCACGTGTGCGCTGCTGGGCCAAATCCTTTAGCGTGGCTTGGAGCTGCTGGGGCGTAGTAGGCCAAACGTCCTTCAAGCCTTCGCGGGCCGCAGAGCCTACATCGTAGGTGGAAACTCCGGCGACAGCCTTAATGCGCGGGTCCAGCTCAGCGGCAGCAATGGTATAGCCGCCGCCTGCGCAAATGCCCAGTGCGCCGATTTTTTCCGTGTCCACATTAGCGTGGGTACTTAAATAATCTATGACGCTGCGGATATCCTCTACCCTTTCCGAGGGATTTTCATAATAGCGGGGCTCACCGCCGCTTTCACCGTAATGAGAAGCGTCGTAGGCGAGAGCGATAAAACCTTTTTCCGCTAATTTGCGGGCGTAAATGCCAGCTGTTTGCTCCTTTACGCCGCCCCAGGGGTGGGCAACGCTGATAGCGGCATATTTTTTATATTTATCAAAATCAGCGGGTAAATATAAATTGCCGGCCATTTTTGTTTGATTGTTTTTGAAGCTTACCTTTTTTACGGTAATGTCAGACTGCTCTTGTGCGGCGGCGTTGGCAGCGGGGAGAACGCCTATGGTGCAAATGCTTCCCAGTAAAATTGCTGCGAGTAGTTTTTTGCTTAACATATTGGATCATCCTTTGATTTTCATTTTTCTTTCTTACGGCTTGATAACAATTTTCAGAACCTGATCGGTTTTGGATGTGAGCCGTTCAAAGGCGTGCTGTAGCTGGTCTAAGGGCAGAACGCTCGTCACAAATTTTTCCGGGTCGATTATGCCGCTTGCAATCAGGTCGATGGTTTCTTCAAATTCCTTGCGTGTGCAGGATACGCTTCCTATCAGCTGCATTTCCTGCAGTACGGCGCGGTTCAGAGAGAAGGAAACCTCTGGTTCGATAGAATTGCCGATCATAACGATTCTGCCGCCTGGCTTAATGCCATCCATACAGGTTTTCAGCGTATCGGCTGCACCTACGACTTCAAAAGCAATGTCGAAGCCGCCGTTGGTAGCTGCCTTCATATTTTCAGCGCGGTCAGGGTCGTTGCCGTCAAAATATTCGTCGAAATCGCCTATTTCCTTCGCCTTGGCAATTTTTCTGTCGTTAACCTTGGACATAGCTACATAAGACGCACCTGCCCGTTTTGCCAGACTGCCGATGAGCTGGCCGATAATGCCGCTGCCTACGACTAAAACTCTGTCATGCAGCTTTAGCTGCGCTTGGTGAATAGCGTGATAGGCTACCATCAGCGGGTCAATTAAGCCTGCTGCAATATCGGAAACGGAATCTGGAAGTTTGTAGGCGTTGGTAGCTTTGCCCACATATTTTTCAGCGTAAGCGCCGTTGCAGACAAAGCCGATATAGTTGGTGCCGTTAACATCGCGGCATAATTGCTCCTGTCCTGCCTGACACATATCGCATTGGCCGCAGTATAGATTGGCCCAGAAAACTACGCGGTCGCCGGTTTTGAAATTACTGTCGCCGGGATTGGTAACGACGCCGCAAAATTCGTGGCCCATATAAAAGTCTGCGCCTTGGGGATCGCCCCAGCCTTTGCCTGTTTTCCACATGTGAATATCGCTGCCGCAAACGCCGCAGGCGGATACTTTAATTTCAATCATGCCCGGCTCAAGAGCGGGAACGGGGACGGTTTTAATTTCAATTTGCTCAGGGCCTGCTAAAACGGCGGCTTTCATCATTTCTTGTTGCATAATAAAATTTTCCTCCTTAATCGACAGGCAAAAGCCTGTAATGTCTGCGGCCTACGCCGCGTTCTTCCGCGTATTGCAATACGCGCACGTTGTGATCGCGCTCCCATACTTCGCGTACTGCCGGGGAGGGAGCTGCGCCGAAGGTGAAGTCCACGGCAGCCTGATCCAGCGCCACTGGGTCCAGCGAAGCCAGCACGCCGATATCCGGCAGCGGCTTGGCATCGCGGCAGCTGTCGCTGGGGGCAAAGCCGCAAAGTACGTTGATAAAGATCCAGCGGTCAGGCTTAGCGTCCAGAGCCGCTTTGGCTGCGTCGGCCATGGATTCCAAAAAACTTTCCATATCTGATGGGCTGTAGCCGTATTCTTCACGACCAGCGCTGTGAATAAGCGCTTTGCCGGAGGTGGAGGCAAGGCAGATGGTTAGATTTTTGATAGTGCCGCCGTAATCGCGAATGTGATGCGCTTTAAAGCGTACCAAAGAAAGCATAGAATCATAGTTAGCAAAATGAGCTCCGGTACGGTGGACTTTTAGGTATTTGCCGCCGTGTACCGGCAGATCCAGATCACCATCGGCATCTAAAATATCTACGGGGCCAACTGCCGTAAAGCCGTGGTCACGCGCTAGCCGTAAATGACCAGCAGTGGTATTGCGGGGGGCGGAAAAGCCGTTGCAGTCCATAAAGGTGCCGTCAAGCTGGTCGCGCAGCTTTTGCAGCAGCTGCGGATTAAGATAAGGGCCGTCGGGAGTTTCAAAGGAAAGCTTAAGGCCTACCTTGCCGGTGAGCTGGCGGCCGGTGGCTGTGTAGGCTTTGACTAGCGCATCTTGTGAAACCTGTGGAAGAAAATAAACGGCCGGGGCGTTGGCGTCCTGCACCCGATAGGCTAGTTCTGGAATGTTTGGCGCCGGTGCGGCAGCCGGGGGCGGGGCAGCAGCGCCGGTATTAGTATTGGCCTGGCTGGGTACGCAGCCGCTGAGTGCTAAAGAAGCTATGCTCATACCGCTGAGCTTGATAAAATCGCGTCGTTTCATAGGGTGCCTCCTTTGTGGTTTTCTTAGCTCAATTATAGAAAATTACAAACACTTATGTCTAATACTTAAAATGTCTGTGATGCTAATGCTTAAAAGGCATGATGGAGAGCGCGGTAAGCAATGGCGCTTTAGTTATGGCTGTACTATAGCCAGCCAATCACCTGGTACAAGCGTTATATCATTATAATTTGAATATCACAGTATAACATTGTACAATAAGCGATTGGACAGCTTTTTGATGTAGAGAGAAGCGTTGTGACAAAACATCTGAAAAATATTTACGCTGACGGTGAATTGTCCGCAACATGTGCAAAATTTGCACATGTTGCGGACACGGAAGAAGACAAAAAATAAGAGGGATATGAAAATACCCTCTATGTGATGATATTATAAATATACTGTGAAGAATAAGCTCAAAATTATTCTAATAATTATTAGAATAGAGGTTAAAATGAGTAAAGTTTTAGGTGGACAATAGTAAAAAAAGACATAAGAAAAGTGATTATAAAAAGAATAAAGTATTGTAATTAGTGTACAGAATGGATTGAATGTAGTATTTAAAAAGTATAAATTGATGTTGCACCAATTGCTAAATCGTTAGACGGGGTGACTCGTGCGTGGGTTCGAATCCCACCCACTCCGCCACTATCAAAAAAACGGAACCTTTGAGATTTTTCTCGAAGGTTCTTTTTTTATGCACGTGAGCAAATCGGTATTATTTTTTATGCCAGTACAATGTTCCTGTGTAATAAACTTATCAGAAAACGAATAAGAAAAAACTTCGAGTTGCTTTTTATGAAGAAATAGTTGAAAAATCGAAGGATTATAATACAATTAAAATATAAATTGGGTAAGTTTGAGGGGGCGAAAATGATGAAATCAGAAAATAATATTGTTGAAGGTGCGCTCAAGGTTCACAAATTGACCTTTTGGGAAGCGGCCATGATCATTGTCGGCGCTAATATCGGGTCGGGCATTTTAGGACTGGCCTATTCAGCCAGAAAGGCCGGCTGGCCGGTATTGATGCTGTGGCTGATCATAGCAGGCTTTTTTACGACAGCGTCAATGCTGTATGTGGCTGAAACCACATTAAGGACCAGGAAAGTTATGCAGCTGCCCGGCCTTGCAAAAAAATATGTAGGTGAATTGGGAGCCTGGCTTGTTTTCATCTCGGTGGCGGCCAATACGATCGGCTGTCTGATCGCTTATACTAATGGCAGCGGCAGGATCTTAAGTGAAATGTTTGGTCTATCTACCCAGATCGGCAGCTTACTTTTTTCGGTTCCTGCTGTTATCGTAGTCTGGTTTGGCCTGAAAGCCACAGGCGTAGCCGAGAAAGTCATCAGCTTTGGCATGATGGCGCTGCTGGCTGTAATTATAGTAGCGTCCTTTCTATCAGAGAACTCTGATTTTTCCAATGCTATTTTCACAAACTGGACTTATGCGATACCGGTATTTAACGTTGCTATCTTTTGCTATATCGCGCAGTATGCGGTGCCGGAACTGGCGCGTGGCTTAGCCCACGATCAGCAGAAGCTGGCGCCGGCGATTGTTACAGGAATGTCTTTGACGATGGTTTTATTGGCGCTTGTACCGTTGGCAGTGCTTTCTTTGACCGGGCCTGAGAATGTAACGCAGGTAGCAACTATTGCCTGGGGCAGGGCGCTGGGCGAATGGGCATTTTTTACAGCCAATTTATTTGCGCTGGCAGCGATGATGACGTCCTATTGGGCTGTAGCCGGTAGTTTTTTAACAAATATTGTCGACAAGTTTAATTTTAAATCGGAAGATGATGTGAAGACCAGGCTGTTTGTACTGGCATGTGTGGTCATTCCGCCGTTTGTTTTAGCCTACAGCGGCTTGGTGAGCTTTGTCGACGCTATTTATCTGGCGGGTACGTTCGGCGGCGTTATTATGTCGGTACTGCCTGTGTTAATGCTGCGTTCGGCAAGAAAAACAGGCGATCTGGAACCTTCCTGGCAATGCGGCTGGATCGCAGCTGCCTGGGTACAGTGGTTGATGATCATTTTATTCTGCGGCGCGGCTGTGTATGCTGTTTTAGGATTATTTGGAATGCTGCCGGCAGCCTGGTAAGGAGCGAAGTAAAATGAAGGTTTTTGCAAAAGATCAAGTCGTTTTTGATTTCAGTAAGGCCAATGCGCCGGTATATTTTGTAGAGGCCGGTGAAACATTTTGGGTTGAAACTGACGATTGTTACAGTGGCCAGATCAAAACGGAAAAAGTTTTAAGACCTGATATTGATATCAGCATTATGGACTGTTCTGTGGGGCCTATCGCTGTCAATGGCGCTGAACCGGGAGATGTTCTCTGTGTCGAAGTGCTGGCGATTCAGCTGGCAGAACAAGGCGTGATGGTAACTTCACCCGGCCTGGGTGTGCTGGGTGAAAAAATAATGAAAGCCCACACCAAAATAATTCCCATTAAAAATGGCTTTGCCGAATTCAACGAAAGAATAAAACTTCCTTTAACACCAATGATCGGGGTGCTGGGCGTTGCTCCGGTCGAAGGCAGTGTGCATTGCGCTGTTCCCGGAGACCATGGTTCTAACATGGATACTAAACTTGTTAAGGTGGGTTCAAGAGTATATTTACCGGTATTTGTCAGCGGCGCCAATATGGCTTTGGGCGACCTGCATGCCTGTATGGGTGATGGTGAATTGAGCGGGACCGGTATTGAAACAGCGGGCAGGGTCTGTTTAAAGGTGGATGTCATCAAAAAACAAAAGCTGCAGCGGCCGATGCTTGAAACGGCGGAAGCTGTGTATACTCTGGCCAGTAAAAATGATATCAATGAAGCCATAAAAACGGCAGTAAATGATATGGTAGAATTTTTAATGCTGAAAAAAGGTCTGGATTTCGCTGATGCCTACAGGCTGCTGAGCGCTGCCTGCGATATCCAGATCAGCCAGTTGGTGAATGAAACGATTACAGTAAGGGTAAAAGCGCCTAAGCTGGATCTGCAGCTGCAGTCTGTTTTTTGAAATACAATAAATAAAAATACAACCACCCATCTGTTGAAGGTGGTTGTATTTTTAGCCAAGACCGTTAAAGCGTGCCAAAGTATCATAAACTGCATGGGTCAATTTGTTTTTGCTGGCGGCGGGCAGCTGTTTTAAAACATCAGCTTGTTCTATAAAAGCTGCCAGCTTATTCAAGTTGGACATTTTACAGCAGTTAGGCAGCAGGATATTGCTGATGATCAGCGCCAGCGACGGAAAATGTGCGTCGGGATGCTGTTGCCAGTCAGTGGGTAGGGCTTGTGATATTGCGGTTTCTAAAAGCGTATTGATATCTGACATAGCTGACCTCTGTTTTTTCTTGAAAATAGTATAACATAGAAAAGCGGATGTTGCCTAAGACGTAGACAAAAAAGAATTAATAACATATAATTTGATATAATGCAAATAAAACAGCTGTTAAAATTATAATAATATGTTTGTATAATAATTTATGGGGAAATGAAAAACTTGGATGTGAAATTGTGTATCATTACAAATTACAGGTATTGATTTTAAGTAAGGATAATTGCATATATGACGCTGCCAGCGCCATCGAACCGTTGACCGGTTTTGAACACGAGCTGTTTTTCAAGCAGGCGGCTGACGACGCCGTAAAAACTGCTGATGTCATTATTTGTGAGCTGCCGGAAGCTGTTTTGGCAGATGTTGTCAAAAATTCTAAAAAAGATGCAGTAGTGATATTTTGTACGGCTGCCGACACTTTAAATGGTCATGATGAAATTTATAGTCAGGCTTTGGCAGATATTTGGATCAAACCTTATAGTAAGTCTTTTGTGACGTTTAAACTAAGAAAGCTTTTTGAACAGATCAAAATCACTAAAGACCGTAATTTAGCACAGGGCTATATTGAGACGGCTATTAACAGTATTCCCAGTTTGATCTGGTTCAAGGATATTCGCGGTGCTCATTTAAAGGTCAATGACAGCTTTTGCCGGGCCGTGGGCAAGACCAAAGAGGATATTGAAGGCCGCGGCCACTATTATATCTGGGATATGAAGAAGGAAGAATACGAGCAGGGCGAATATATTTGTCTGGAATCAGAAGAGATCGTTTTGCAGGAAAAGAAAACCTGTATCTTTGATGAAAAAGTTAAAACAAAGCACGGGATGCGGCAGTTTAAGACCTATAAATCTCCGATCTTTGACGATAATGAGCAGCTGATCGGCACTGTTGGTATTGCGCATGACGTTACCGATCTGGAAAATATGGGCGCGGAACTGGAAGTGATTCTGCGTAATCTGCCTTTTGCAGTGCTTCTGACTAATGAGGCTGGTAAAATCATCAATGTCAATGATGTCTGTGCGCAGTATTTTGCGACGGAGAAGGAAGCTTTGATCGGACAGGAATATCAGCAGTGGAAACGCCAGAATTTAGCGCATATGAGCGAAATAAATGCCAAAGGTTATGCTGATACCAAAATTATTGTGGGTAAGCGTGAAAAGAATTTGGAAATTTACGAAAAGCCGATTTTTGATGTTTTTGGTACGGCCGTAGGTATGCTGTGTATGTGCCGCGACGTAACAGTCGAGCGTCATCTGGAAAAGAAGATTATTTACAGCGCTAATACTGATCAGCTGACAGACCTGTATAACCGCCGTTATTTTTATGAGTATATGACGCGGAATAAAATCATGTCCAGGCACGTCAATCTTTTTTATATCGATCTTGATAATTTTAAAAAGATCAATGACGAATATGGTCATCAGGTTGGAGACACGGCTTTGGTGATGGTTGCCAAACTGTTGAAGCAGACGTTCAGCGGCGATTTTCTTGCCCGTATCGGCGGCGATGAGTTTTTAGTGGTAGTTTTAGGCGAGAAAACAGATGCGGAACTGGCTGCGATGGCAGAAACATTTTTAAATGGTTTGCAGCAGTCGATAGTTTCTAATGATAAATTTTCTGTGCTGTCTGCCAGTGTCGGTATTGCTGTCAGCGATGTCCTTACAGATATCGACCTGCTGATCAGGCAGAGTGATGCAGCCTTGTACGAAGCTAAAAGAAACGGTAAAAAACAATATAAGATCTATCATAAATGATCATAAAAGCACTTTACCAGAGTATATACAGGTAAAGTGCTTTTAGTTTTTCGGCTAATCGTGGAATAAATTTATGGAGCTTTTAGCAATGATAATGTAATTATTATTTGTTGCAATTATAATCATGAATAGGTAAAATTAAAATATAGATAAAATATATTGATAAAAGGAGCGATTATTATGGCAGTTGTACATGTTACTAATGAAACCTTTGAAAAAGAAGTTCTGCAGGCGGAAGACAAAGTCCTGGTCGATTTTTGGGCGTCCTGGTGCGGCCCCTGCCGTATGCTGGGACCTGTTATTGATCAGCTTGGCAGTGAACTGACTGATGTGAAAGTCTGCAAGATCGATGTGGATGCTAATCAGGATCTGGCAGCCAGGTATAAAGTTGAAACTATTCCGACACTGGTCGTGTTTGCGGGTGGCGAGGAAGTGAAGCGTTCTGTCGGCGTGCAGCCGAAGCCGGCGATTTTGGCAATGCTGAAATAATTACGGCTGGGAAGCGGTGAAATTATGACTGAGAAAAAAACCATGACTGATGTTTTGATCGTCGGCGCAGGTACTGCGGGACTGACGGCGGCAGTTTATGCGGCGCGTGCCGGTAAATCCGTCAAGCTGGTCGAGCAGTATCTGCAGGGCGGTCAGATCATCAACGCCTCGCACGTAGAGAATTTTCCAGGCTTTGAATCCATTGCCGGCTTTGAGTTTGCCGAAGCCCTTTATAATCAGGCTATCAAAATGGGTGCGGAAATCGTTTATGATAAAGTTACGGGTTTGCAGGATTATGGCGACCATAAAGGCGTCCAGACCGAATATGGCGGCGAGCTGCTGGCTAAAGCCGTGATCCTGGCGACCGGCGCCCGTGTACGTCCGCTGGGTTTGGAAAATGAAGACAAATTTATTGGTTCCGGCGTTTCCTACTGCGCTACCTGCGACGGCGCCTTTTTTAAAGATAAAAACGTGGCTGTTGTCGGCGGTGGCAATACGGCGCTCGATGATGCGCTGGTACTGAGCTTTACCAGTAAAAATGTTTATCTTATCCACCGCAGCACTGATTTCAGCGGCGAAAAACGGCTGCTGGAAAAGCTGCAGGAACAGAAAAATGTTACTTTTATTCTGGACAGTGAAGTAACTGCTATCAACGGCAGCGAACGGCTGGAATCGCTGAATATCCGCAATAAGGTCCGCGGCGCCGAGCAGACTCTGGCTGTTGAAGCGGTCTTTATTGCCATCGGGCATGTTCCGGATAACAAAGCTTTTGCCGCTTTAGTGGAATTAGATGCCTACGGTTATATCAAAACAGATGAAAACTGCGCTACCTCCTGTCCCGGTATTTTTGCAGCCGGGGACGGACGCGTGAAAAAGGTGCGCCAGCTGACAACGGCTGCCGCAGATGGTACGGAAGCTGCTTTGGCAGCCTGCGATTACATTGACCTTTTATGATGGAAGAAAGGGTGGAACAATCTTTTTAAGGATCGTGATACCTGATGAATATTGACCTGGATATGTATCAAATGACTGCTGTGGCAGTAGTCGTTTACTATATTGGCCTGCGTTTAAAACGCAGGTTCAATATTTTTGACCAGTATTGTATCCCTGCTCCGGTTATCGGCGGCGTCCTGTTCTCCCTGCTGAATCTGGTTATGACGACAGGTGGTTTTTGGCAGCTGACAATGGATACTTCGCTGCAGGGCTTTTTTATGACCATGTTTTTTACCAGTATCGGCTATACCGCCAGCTTACGCATGCTGAAAGAGGGCGGCCTCAGCGTTTTGAAACTGGTTGCGATCTGCGCCGTACTGATCATTTTGCAGAATCTGGTCGGTATCGGCCTGGCCTCGGTCTTTAAACTGGGGCCGCTGATCGGAATGGCGACAGGTTCGATCCCGATGGTCGGCGGACATGGCACTGCAGGCTCTTTCGGGCCGCTGCTTGAACAGATGGGCGCACAGGGAGCGGCTACCGTAGCTATAGCTGCGGCAACCTTCGGGCTTGTTATGGGCAGCGTTATCGGCGGGCCGATTGCCCGTTATCTGATCGATAAAGATAACCTTTTCTGCTTTGAATGTGTGCAGGAGCCTGTGCACAAAACTCCTGTTGTTGGCAAAGAGGCTTACGCCGTCGATAAAGAATATTTTCTTTTCGGCATCGGTCAGCTGCTGGTGGCCATGGGTATCGGTTCCTGGATCACAGGACTGATAACTTCTTTTGGCATCACCTTTCCGTCCTATATCGGGGCCATGCTGGCGGCTGCGGTGATCCGCAATCTTTCCGACCTGACAGGACGTTATGAGGTTTTTTCTAAAGAAATCGACGTTATGGGCAGTGTGTCCCTGTCGATATTCCTGTCCATGTCTTTGATGGGCCTGAAATTGTGGCAGCTCAGCGAGCTGGCTTTGCCGCTGATTGTGATGCTACTGGCGCAGACAGCAATGATGGCTTTGTTTGCCCGGTTCGTTATTTTCAATCTCATGGGACGGGATTATGAAGCGGCTGTGATCACTGCTGCCGGCTGCGGTTTTGGCATGGGTGCGACGCCGAATGCCATGGCTAATATGAATGCCATTGTCGCCCGTTACGGGCCTGCTCCCAAAGCCTATTTTATCGTGCCGCTGGTAGGCAGCCTGTTCATTGATTTTATCAATGCGTTTATCATTACTCTGTTTTTGAACATGTTTTAAAATAAGGCTAATAAACAAAAATACCACCCTTGCAAGGGTGGTATTTTTTATGCTCACTTTGTCTTTACTTAAAGCCTTCCAGCAGTTCTTCAAAGTTGGCCTTGGGCATTTTTTCTACATTTTTGATCGTGTTGAAATTTGCCAGACCACTGGCCTGCTCATAAGAAGCACGGTCGTTTTCGTACAGCAGCCCTGTCAGCATGCCCTCTTTTTCCATGATGTGCTTGGCTACAAGCCCTTTGTCATGCGGATCGTAACCGGCAATATCTTTGACGTCGCTCAAATGCTCACGGAACCACTCATAAGTATTAGTGTGGTTGAAGGTCACGCAGGGGCTGAAAACGTTGACGAAGGAGAAGCCTTCGTGCTGAACGGCCGCGACGATCAGATCGACCAGCTGCGGCAGCTGAGCCGAAAATCCCTGCGCTACAAAAGTTGCCCCGGAGGCTAAAGCCAGTTCCAAAGCCGCGATCGGCGTTTCGATATTGCCGGTCGGCGTGGTTTTGGTCTTAAACCCTATATCACTGCGGGGCGAGGTCTGGCCTTTGGTCAGACCGTAAACATGGTTATCCATCAGGATATAGGTGATATTGACGTTGCGGCGCATCGCATGGATCGTGTGGGCTGTGCCGATAGCAAAACCGTCGCCGTCGCCGCCGCAGGCGATAACGGTCAGCTCAGGGTTCGCCAGCTTGACGCCCTGGGCAAAAGGCAGGGCGCGTCCGTGGGTCGTATGCATGCCGTAGGCATACAGATAACCGCCGATACGGCCGCTGCAGCCAATGCCGGAGACCAGTGCCAGTTGATGCGGCTCCAGATTTAATTTTACTGCTGCCTGCTGCAAAGCCATTTGCACGGCATAATCACCGCAGCCAGGGCACCAGTTAGGTTTTACTTGATTCTGAAAGCTGGTTAAAGTCGACATCTTACAGCACCTCCTTGCATTTGGCCAGCAATTCTTCTTTATAGAAAATATCGCCGTTGTATTTTAAGATGGAATGTAACTGCGGGCAGGGCGGTACATTCATTTTTATCAGCCGCGCCAGCTGTGCTGTAGCATTATGCTCAACAACGACGATCTTTTTCGCTTCCTGCAGATAATGATTGAGCGCGCAGACCGGGAACGGCGACAACAGCCGTACCTGGACATGGTTGACGCGCAGGCCTTTGGCGCGCAGTTCTTCAGCTACTTCGCCGATCACGGCACGTGTACCAGCCATACCGATGATCAGCAGATCGCTTTGCGGATAAGGCGCGTCCTCATACAGCGGGTTTGCAAAAGTATCAACAACGCTGCGGACCTTGCGCAGACGTTTATCGGACTGCGCCGTACGCATGGCCTTGTTTTCGGAAGGCCGGCCGACCTCGTCATGCTCAAGACCGGTACCCAGGCTGATACCGTTGGGTGTGCCTGGCAGCACGCGCATGGAAATATTTCCTTCTGCTTCCAGATCGTAGCGCTTAAAATATTCCGGCGAAGTGATTTCCGGCAGCCCTTCCCTGACCAGTTTACCGCGGTTGATTTGCAGCTTGTCGTAATCAAGACTGGTTACGGACTGCTTGCCCAGCGACAGCTGCAGGTCGGAAAGTACGATGACCGGACATTGATATTCTTCCGCCAGGTTAAACGCTTCAAAGGTATCGTAAAAAGATTCTTCTATTGAAGAAGGTGAAATAACGATCTTGGCAGTATCGCCGTGGGTATTGTAGATCGCCGCCATCAGGTCCGACTGTTCGTGCTTGGTCGGCAGGCCTGTGCTGGGACCGCCGCGCTGCGTATCGACGACTACCAGCGGCGTTTCCGTCATTTCTGCCAGGCCGATAGCCTCAGCCATCAGTGAAAGCCCCGGGCCGGCTGTCGCCGTAAAAGCGCGGGCTCCGGCATAAGCTGCGCCGATCGCCATCGTGCAGGCCGAGATCTCATCTTCTGTCTGCAGCATCACACCGCCTTCCGCCGGTGCATGCTTGACCATATATTCCATGATTTCCGAGGAGGGAGTTATCGGGTAGGCCGACATAAATTTAGCTCCGGCAGTCAACGCTCCCAAAGCAACAGCCTCGTTGCCCAGCATAAACAGCTTCGGCTGGGGATTTTCCAGCTCGGGCATCTCTAAGGCTCCCAGCAGCTCAGCATAGTTGGTCTTGATATATTCGTAACCTGTTTCCAAAGCCAGACGGTTGGTTGCCATGACCTCCGCGCCTTTGCGTCCGTATTGTTTCTCCAGCAGCGGCAGCAGCTTTGCGGTATCGATGCCCAGTAAAGCGGCGGTGATGCCTAAAGCCAGAATGTTTTTCGGCAGCGTTTGGCCGCCGGTTTTACTCAGTTCGTTCCAGGACAGCGTCACTGTGCGCACCTGTGGTTTATTCTCCTGCAGCCAGGCGGAGTCAGTGACCAGAATGCCGTCCGCAGTAAGCTCCGGCGCGTCTACTGCCAGTGTGTCCGGGTCCATAGCGATCAGCAGATTGCAGCTGCTGGCGATAGTGGCAACCGGATAGTTGGCGATACGCAGCTTGTAGCTGGTGTGACCGCCCTTGATGCGTGACGAAAACTGACGGTAGCCATATACGTCATAGCCCAGCGAGCATAAAGCTGCGGCGAAAATTTCGCCCAGGCTTTCCAGGCCCTCGCCCTGCTGGCCTCCGGCCTTCCACGATAATTCTTGTTTTTTCATACAATATCCCTCCTTATAAAAAGGTTTTTAGTACAGGTATTTATCTGGGAGAAGCTTAAAAATCCGCCTATGCAGATAAGTTTCTGTATCTATAGTTTAACCTATTTTTGTCAAAAAGAGCAGTAGCAAATAGGTTTATAAACTTTTTAAATATGTTGAAAATGGCTTGAAAATACGGCGGCGCGGCTTTAAATAAGTAATTTATAAAAGCATAGCCTGTAAAAATAAATTTTGGCTGTTAAACAGGTCGCGGCAATGCGTTGCAAAATACAGAGAATTATCCGAAAATAAAGAAAAATACAATCATTAGTTATATTTTTAACAAAATAACTTGCAATAATTCTGAAAATAATGTAAAATATGTCCAAACAATGAATTATATATAGGATAATAATTGTTTTTAAATCTGTTTATAATACGTTTTGGGAAAGCATCCAGGCAAAACAGTGCGCCGAGTAGAGGAAACTAGGTAACTCGCATGAAGCAAACTGCTGAGCGGCGATTTCTTTCCGGGACGTTTTATAAAAATAAAATGTTTCCGAAGGAGGAAATAACAATGAAAAAATCTTTAGTATTAGCAATGGCTATGGCTTTGGGCGTAACTGCTTCTGCCTATGCTGCAAACCCCTTCTCCGATGTACCTGCAGGTCATTGGGCATATGACTCCATCAACAAACTGGCTGCTGCTGGCATCGTTGACGGTTATGGCGACAGCACTTTCGGTGGCGATCGTCTGATGACCCGTTACGAAATGGCTCAAATCGTAGCTAAAGCTATGGCAAAAGGCGCTAACGTAGACCGTTTGGCTGCTGAATTTGCTGACGAACTGGACAGCCTCGGCGTTCGCGTTGCTGCTCTGGAGAAAAAATCCGACAACGTTAAGATTAACGCTCAGATTCGTGCTATGTATCAATCTTATGACAAGGGTACTAATTTAAAGGGTACTAATTTAAAGGGTACTAATTTAAAGGGTACTAATGCTACCAGCACTCTGCGTTCCCGTATCTGGCTCAACGGCCAAATCAACGAAGACTGGAAATATGTTGGCATGCTGCAGAACGAACAAGATCTGCTCAACGATGAAGGTGATGAAAACACTGACTTCCAACGCGCATTCGTTACTGGCCGTATCGGCGGCGTGAAAGTTGAAGCGGGCCGTAACAACACCGCTTTGGGCTTGGGCGTTGGTAACATTCTCAGCAACCGTACTGATGCTGTAAAATTGGGTTTTGGTAAAGACCTGAAAGTTGGCTTCCAATATGGTAAAATTTCCAGTGGTAACGGTGTTGCACCTAAAGCAGACGAATATTTAGCAGCTACTTTAGGCGGCGAGATTGGCAAACTTGGTTTGAATGCTGGTTATGTCAAAGCTGACAATGTTCGTAAACTTGTTCAAGACGATAAAATCTGGTACGTAGGCGCTGATTATAAATTCGGAGATTTCACAGTTGACGCTACCTATTTGAAATCTGATGTAGATAAAGTTAATACTATGTCTGTTGATGAAGATGGTTATGTAATTGGTTTGGCATATAAAGGCGCTAAAGCAGCTAAAGCTGGTACTTATGGCGTTTATGCTAAATACTATGACCAGGGCGCTGGTACTTATATCCATCATGGTATGAATACCGATTTGGCTAACGATTTCAATAAAGAAGGCGGTTTCAAAGGTTATATGCTGGGCTTAAACTACGCTTTCGCTAAAAATATCGTTGCAGCTGTTGAGTACTCTGATTTTGATGCAAAAGAAACTGATAAAAACGACAAGACCATTTGGTCTGAGGTTGTCTTCACTTTCTAATTTCAGTGAAATTGCTTCTCCAAGGGCGATCTTATGATCGCCCTTTTTTATATTTAAAATCAATATTATTATGATCGTTGATATAATATCTGATAATGCTCTATTATTTTAGCTTGATTTATGCTAAAATAACTTATAGTTGATAGTTATTTAGAGGAGGTTATATTTGATGAAAAATATTCTGCGTTACTTGCTGTTAGCTGTGGTTGTTCTCGGTTTTGCTGCCCCCGTTTTTGGTAAGGCCGAAGCTGCTAAGATCGCTATTCTGCCGCTGGCTAACAATGTTGCCGATGATGAACTTTCCGGGCCGGTTTTCTTCAATGAATGTATGGATTATTTCAAGTTTCCGGAATTTGATATGGTCGATGATGCCGTATTGGACAAAGCTTTAAAGGAAGAAAATTATGCTGCTGTTGGTAAAAACGGCCCTGATGCAGCCATGCTGAAACGTATCATGGCAAAGACTGGCGCTGATATGGCCTTGATGATGACTTTGGATGAACTGAGCCTGGAACCGCAGATGGGTATGATTGAAGATTATTATAAATTTAAAATCAAAGCCCGGATCATGTATGTCAATGGTCTTAATGGTAAAGTTACTAAAGATCATATCAATGATGAGGAAATGGTAGAATATCCTGTTATTGCTCGTACTGATTATGAACATAATGAATTCCGCAATCACGTGATCCGCGAATTAAAAAAAGTTGCTAAATTTTAATATTGTTTCTCAAGCCAACAATCATGATGATTGTTGGCTTTAATTATTATATTTATAAGCTGAATTTATAATTAAGTTTTATAAATTCGCAAAATAAAAGATGAAAAGAAAAACATACTACATTTTTATTGCATAAAAATAAAAATACTTGTCAAAATTGCGAAAACGATGTAAAATAAACTAAGTTTATAATTAGTTAATTAAAGAATATAGTTTACTGTCTGTTTGTAGAGGAAACAAGGCAACTCGCACAATGATGACGGTGGGCGTTATTCCTGAACGGCAAAATTATAAACTTAATAATTTCCTGAGGAGGAATAACAATGAAAAAATCTTTAGTACTCGCAATGGCAATGGCTTTGGGCGTAACCGCTTCTGCCTATGCTGCCAACCCCTTCTCCGATGTACCTGCAGGTCATTGGGCTTATGACTCCATCAACAAACTGGCTGCTGCTGGTATCGTTGACGGTTATGGCGACAACACCTTCGGTGGCGATCGTCTGATGACTCGTTACGAAATGGCTCAGATCGTAGCTAAAGCTATGGCCAAAGGCGCTAATGTCGACCGTTTGGCAGCTGAATTTGCTGACGAACTGGACAGCCTCGGTGTTCGTGTTGCTGCTTTGGAGAAAAAATCTGACAACGTAAAAATCACCGGTGAAGCTCGTTTCCGTTATGCAGATTCCAACGGTAAAGGCAATGTTGCTGATGATTATGTTGGTGATTTGCGTTCCCGCATTTGGTTGACTGGTCAGATCAATGAAGATTGGAAATACACTGGTATGATTGAAAATATCCAGGATTTTGCAGGTGACTATGAAGGTGATGAAGATACTTCCTTCCAACGTGCTTATGTTGAAGGTAAATTGGGTGGTATGAACGTTACCGCTGGTCGTTACAATGCATTCTTTGCCAATGGTAATATCTATGATAACCGTGCAGATGGCGTAGAACTTGCTTATGGCGATAAAGTAAAAGTATCTTTGGCTGCTGGTAAAGCAACTGATGCTATTGATAAATGGGGTTATACTGACAAAGAAACTGGTGGCAATTATGCAGGCGGCGCTGTTTCTGCTGATTTCGGGTCTGTAAATGCTACTGCTGGTTACTATAACTTTAAAGATATTCTGCAAAAAGATTCTGGTATTGACAATGCTATCTGGTTCGTTGGCGCTGGCACGACTTTCGGTGATTTTGGTCTGAATGCCATGTACCTTAAAGGTGATTTAAGCGATAAAGATGGAGACGTAAATGAGCTGGACGATGATGGTTACACTGTTGGCTTGACTTGGAAAGGCGCTGAAGCTGCTGAAGTTGGTTCCTATGGCTTGTTTGCTAATTACTACGATTTAGGCGGTCAAACCTATATCGCTCATACTACTGATGCTGATACCTTTGACGGCGAAGGTTTTAAAGGTTATGGCGTAGGAGCTAACTACACTGTTGCTAAAAACATGGTCTTCACTGCTGCATATTATGATACTAAATCTAAATTGCACAGCAGCGACAAAGATAAGATTATCTGGACTGACCTGACCATTACTTTCTAATTTAACTGAATTAGATGCTGTAAATTTCAAAGCGGCTGCTTAGGCAGCCGCTTTTTTCAACAAAACAGTTTTTGATTTTTCGGAAATGTGGTAAGATAGCTGCAGACGTATTTTAATAAAGGAGGTAAACGATGAAAAAATTTCTAAACTATTTGCTCTTGGCCTTAGTAACGGTTTGTTTTGCCCTGCCGCTGGGCGGCAAGGCTGAAGCTGCAAAAGTAGCCGTTGTACCATTGGCTAACAATGTGGCTGGCGACGATATGGCCGGTACCATTTATATGCAGGAGGCTCTGGCGCTGTTCCGTTATCCGGAATTCGATCTGTTGGGTGATGATGTGGTGATCGCGGCTGTTGGTGAAAATGGGTTGGCCGATTACAGTAAAGCAGCCTTACAGAAGGTAGCCCAGGCTACCGGCGCTGACATCGTGGTTGCCATGCAGTTGGATAAACTGGATGCCAAACGGATGCCGCAGCGCAAGGAAGCAACTTTGAAAATGGACTTGCGCGGCAAATTTGCTTCGCTGGATACCCTTACCGGCGCTTATTATTACAAAGATCTGCGTGACAGCAGAAATATCGAAGAAGCCGTTACCGTACGAGGTGACTGGAAGCATGAAGTGCTGCAGAATGTAGTGCGCAATGCTTTCAAAAAAGTTGCAGATAAATAATCAGTAATTTTATAAAAATAACGTCAGCCGTTGCGGCTGACGTTATTTTTTATCGTTTATCTTTTTAAAGCCATCGGAATAAAATTTAACAAAGGTGCTTGTGAAAAAAGCAAATTTGTATCTCCTCTTGTTTTTTACAGTGAAAATATGCTAAGATGTTCAGAGTAAATAGTTAATCTGGTATAGAGGAGGCTCTTTAATGAAAAAGTTTATGAATTTTGTATTAATGGCTGTTTTGGCTGTTTGTTTTGTATTGCCGGCAGCAGGTAAGGCTGAAGCGGCAAAACTGGCTGTTGTTCCCCTGGCTAACCACGTGGAGGATAATACTACTGCCAGTATGATCTACATGGAAGAAATCATGGATATGTTTAAGTTCCCTGAATTTGACATGCTTGCCGAGGATGTCGTGGAAAAAGCTGTAGGTGTTAAAGATATTTCTGATTTCAGCAAGGCTAATCTGGAACGCATTGCCGGTGAAACAGGTGCCGATATTGTTATCGCCATGTCGCTTGACAAGCTGGATGATAAAGCTTTGTTTCCCCGTCGCGAGCCTACTTTGAAGTTGGATATGAGTGGTGAGTTTGCATTTTTGAACAAAGTTACCGGCAGATATTATGTTAAAAAGTATTCTGACGATATGGAAATAGAAGAAGCATTGACAGTGCGCAGTGACTGGAAAAGCGAAGAATTTGCTAAGACTGTACGCAGTTATTTGAAAAAAGTAGATCAAATTAAATAATTTCAAAAATCAGTAGCTTTATCTGCAATAAGCCGACCATTTAAATGGTTGGCTTATTTTTTACTGTTTGCTGATAAAAGTTTCAAAGAAAGAAATGAAGGAGAAGCAATAAAAATATAATCGTTGGGCAATAAATAATAAATCGATATCAAAAACAATTAATTTACTGATTTTTAGTTTAATTAAATAAATAGTAATTTAGCTTGCAAAATACTCAGAAAGCCTCTAGAATGTAAAAGAGCTTGTGGTTTTAAGCAGTATAAGAACAAAAAATTTCTGAAAATAGAGGAAACAAGGCAACTCGTATCAGTAGGAAATTCGGAGGTTATTAACTGACTGTAAAATCGTGAGCTTAATAAATTTCCGAGGAGGAAACAACATGAAAAAATCTTTAGTACTTGCAATGGCTATGGCACTTGGCGTAACAGCTTCTGCCTATGCCGCCAATCCCTTCTCCGATGTGCCGGCAGGCCATTGGGCTTATGACTCTGTTAACAAACTTGCAGCAGCCGGTATCGTTGACGGTTATGGCAACGGCACCTTCGGTGGCGATCGCCTGATGACCCGTTACGAAATGGCGCAGATCGTAGCAAAAGCAATGGCTAAAGGCGCTAACGTAGACCGCCTTGCAGCTGAATTTGCAGACGAACTGGACACTTTGGGTGTGCGCGTAGCAGCTTTGGAGAAAAAATCCGATAATGTAAAAATTACCGGTGAGTTCCGTGCTTTGTATGCTAACCATGAAGGTAAAGGCAGTATTCCTAACAGCCATGAAAGCACTTTGCGTTCCCGTATCTGGATCACCGGTCAGATCAATGATGGCTGGAAATATACTGGTATGCTGCAGAATACACAGGATCTGTCGACTGATTTCGGCGACGAAGGTACTGATTTCCAGCGCGCATATCTTGAAGGCCGCCTCGGTGGTATGGATGTAACTGCCGGCCGCTATAATGCTTTCTTTGCTGACGGTAATATTTATGATAATCGTGCTGACGGCGTGGAAGTTGTTTACGGCGATAAAATCAAAGTCATCGGTGCTGCCGGTAAGGCAACTGACGATCTTGATAAATTTGGTTATTCCGGAACTACTGGCGGCAGCTATGCCGGCGGCGCTGTAGTTGCTGATTTTGGTAAATTTAACGCTTCTGCGGGTTACTTTAACTTCAAAGATATTTTAACTAAAAACAGCAAGCTTGATGATGCTATCTGGTTTGTAGGAGCTGGCACTACCTTTGGCGATTTTGGCTTGAACGCTATGTATCTTAAAGGTGACATGAGTCTTGATGATCGTGATCTCGATGGTCTTGATGATGACGGCTGGACAGTAGGACTGACCTTCAAAGGCGCAGAAGCTGCTGAAAAAGGTTCCTGGGGCCTGTTTGCCAATTACTATGATTTGGGTGGGCAGACTTATATTGCCCATACTACTGATGCGAATACATTTGATGGACAGGGATTTAAAGGTTACGGTGTAGGTGCTAACTATACTGTTGCTAAAAATATGGTCCTGACTGCTGCTTATTATGATACTAAATCTAAATTTGATACCAGTGATAAAGACAAGATTATCTGGACTGACTTGACAGTTACTTTCTAAGAAACTGGTTGTAGAAGAAGCTGGATAATAAGTTTAAACGCAAACGGCCACTGTAAAGTGGCCGTTTTTGTATATTTTTGAACAGAAAAACAAAATTTTTTTTGAGCAAATACAGGAACGATAAGGATAAAATATTATTTTTTTTGAAAATATTATTATTAAAAATTGAACAAACGATTAATTTACTGATTTTTAGTTTAATTAAATAAATATAAAATAGTATTGCAAAAACTAAAGGGAGCAGATAAAATAAACTAAAGCTTATAGTTTTTAAAGTTTATAATAATTGAAGAACAGATAGTGTGTAGAGGAAACTAGGTAACTCGTATGGCATATTTGTTTCGGAATTTATTGTAAATGGCGAAAGCTGAGCTTAATAAATTTCCGAGGAGGAAACAACATGAAAAAATCTTTAGTACTCGCAATGGCAATGGCTTTGGGCGTAACTGCTTCTGCCTATGCTGCAAACCCCTTCTCCGATGTGCCGGCAGGCCATTGGGCTTATGACTCTGTTAACAAACTGGCTGCGGCTGGTATCGTTGACGGCTATGGCAACGGCACCTTCGGTGGCGATCGCCTGATGACCCGTTACGAAATGGCTCAGATCGTAGCAAAAGCTATGGCTAAAGGCGCTAACGTAGACCGTCTGGCAGCTGAATTTGCTGATGAATTGGACAGCCTGGGTGTACGCGTTTCTGCTTTAGAGAAAAAATCTGACAACGTAAAAATCACTGGTCAGATCCGTTATGACTACACCGATTATTCCGGTGATATCGACGGCCATCGTTCCAAAATCCGTTCCCGTATTTTCATGACTGGTCAAATCAATGACGACTGGAAATATGTTGGCATGCTCCAAAACGAGCAAGACCTGACTAATGATGTTGGCGATGAAGGAACTGATTTCCAACGTGCTTACCTTGTAGGTAAAATCGGTGGATTGGGTGTTTCCGCAGGCCGTCAAAACTTGAACCTGGCTGACGGTAACATCTATGATACCCGTTATGATGGCGTAAACCTGACTTTCGGTAAAGAAGTGAAATTGGAAGCCTTCTATGGCAAACCGACCAACTCTTTCAAAAACTGGGGCTTCGATAAAATTTATGGCGCACGCGTTAATGGTAAAATCGGCGCTTTAAATGCAGAAGCTGGCTGGACTAAATTTGAAGGTGATGCTACTCCTATTACTAGCGACGACGACAGCATCTGGAATGTTGGCGCAACTTATAATTTCAGCGACAAAGCATCTCTTGGTGTTATGTATTTGAGATCTGACGTTGAAGATCTTGATGGCGATAAAGACGGTTTTGTAATCACCGGTACTTTAGGCGGTGCTAAAGCTTCCAAACCGGGTTCCTTGGGCTTCGTTGCTAAATACTATCAACAAGCTGCAGGTACTGCTATCCAACATACTATGAATGGCGAATATGGCCCGACTTATGCTGGTGAAGGCTTTAAAGGCTACAGCCTGGCTGGTTACTATACCGTTGCTAAAAACATGATCGCTGGTGTTGAATACTACGATCTGAAACAAACTTATTCTGACGACAAAATGAAGACCCTGTGGTCTCAATTGATCGTTACTTTCTAAGATTAACTTAGATGCTTAAGCGGACGCGTATGCGTCCGCTTTTTATATTTCTATCAAAAGCTAAGCTTGTCTGTTTATCGGTATCGTTATGGAGCATAGCTGTTTAAAATAAAGCTTTCTTAAATTTTTTTATTCCATTAACTTGTTTAAAGTTAAACTTTTTTGCAATTAAGCTAAGTTGCATAGGGGGTTGACTAGGGGTAAGATAAGGGACGTAGCCGATAGATTTCTGAAAGCAGAAACAGCAAATGGAAGAGGTAACATGGTAACTTGTCCGTGTTTTGTTGGTTGCTGTTTGAGAATTTTACCGCTGCAGAAAATATCTTTCCTGAGGAGGAATAGAAAATGAACAAATCTGTAGTTTTGGGTATGGCCATGGCGTTAGGTGTAACAGCTTCTGCTTATGCCGCTAATCCGTTTTCTGATGTGCCGGCTAACAGCTGGGCTTATGATGCTGTCAACAAACTGGCGGCAGAAGGTATTATCGATGGTTATCCTAACGGTACCTTTGGCGGCGACCGTCTGATGACCCGTTATGAAATGGCACAGATCGTAGCTAAAGCTATGGCCAAAGGTGCTAATGTAGACCGTCTGGCTGCCGAATTTGCTGACGAACTTGATTCTTTGGGCGTGCGTGTTGCCGGTTTGGAAAAGAAATCCGATAATGTAAAAATCACCGGTGAGATCCGTGCCCGCTATGTTGACCAAAAAGCCAAAGCCAACCAGGGCAGCAAATATGATTCTGATCTGCGTAGCCGTTTGTGGCTGAATGGCCAGATCAATGATGACTGGACTTATACAGCTATGATCCAGAATATTCAGGATTTCAGTAATGACAGCGGCGACGAAGGCACAGATTTTAAACGTGCTTATGTTAATGGCCGTGTCGGCGGTGTAGGCCTCAAAGCTGGCCGTATCGATGCTTTTCTGGCTGATGGTAATATCATGGATGCTCAGGCTGACGGGTTGGTTGCTACCTATGGCGATCGCATTAAAGTTAAGGCTTATATGGGCAAGGCTTCCGATGATACTGATTTTGATGTGAATAATGTTATCGCAACTAAAACCATTGCCAACAGATATTATGGTGGTGAAGTTTCCGGTAATATCAGCGATGCGTTGAACCTTGCTGCCGGCTATGTAAAATTCCAGGACGTCATGGGCAGAGATTCCGGTAAAGATGACGGTATCTGGCATGTAGGCGCAGCTTATAACTTTAATGATGACCTTGCTTTATCCGGTATGTACCTCAATTCCAATTGGGATGGTGAAAGAAATTCCGATGATGACGGCTGGACCGTTGGTTTGAATTATAAAGGCGCTCAAGCTTCTGAGGCCGGTTCTTATGGTGTGTTTGCCCGTTACTATGATCAGGGTGAAGGCACTTATTGGGAGCATACTACTGATGCCAATACCTTCTGGAATACAGGCTTTAAAGGTTACGCCGTAGGTGCTAATTATGCTGTTGCTAAAAACATCGTAGCTACTTTAGCATATTATGATACCAAGGCTAAAAATGTTACCAGTGAGGGCAATAGTCTGAAAGATAAAAGATTGTGGACTGACGTTACTTTCACTTTCTAAAATAAGTAAAAGTTTTTGGCAAAACGACCGCTTTAGCGGTCGTTTTTTCTATGATTACCTGTTCATAGTAAATCGTTGATAAATATGCTATAATATTAACATTTGATGATAGTTATCCTTGTTTTTTTAGATTATGCTATAATGTAACCAACGATATAACTGGAGAGGTATTAATGGATAAAAAAATTTTAAAATATGTCGGGTATGACCTATATAATGTAAAAAAACTCAAAGGAAGAAAAAGATATCTTGTTTTTAGAATGAGATGCCATTTACATAAGGGGCAGATCGGGGATTTGCTGAGTTTTTTTGCGGCTACGCCGCTGCGCAAAGCCATGCTGGAGCATACAACTTCTTTTGTGGAGCAAACTACGCGTGCCTTTTTTTATAAAGATTCTACCTGGGATGAGCGTATTGCTATTGTAAAGCATCATATTGAATATTTGGAAAATACTTTAAATGAAGAAGCCATGTCAAAATTATATGCGCGTGGCGAACGAATCAGATTATGGGAAGACCTTTATGAAGAACAGCCGTTGACGATGGACCTGTTGTTTCATGGAGGGCAGCGTAAGGAAGGCTGCCTTTCACTGGTACTTTCGCTGGGAGAAGATGAGCTTTATCAGATCATGTTCTGGCTGGCGCCATCACCCGAAGATGACGAAATGTCGCTGTGGATAGGCGCGCTGCAGGGAACTCCTAACGGCAGTGAGGTTATCAAAGGACTGACCAAGGCTTTTTTTGGTTACCGGACTAAAAATCTGATTTTCTATGGTATTCGTAATGTGGCGGCGGCATTAGGCTGCAAACATTTATACGCTGTTTCCAATGCGGGCTATTATGCGATGAATCATGTGCGCAGGGACCGTAAACTGAAAACATCGTTGGATGATTTCTGGCAGGAGTGTGAAGGACAGGCTTGCAGGGATCAGCGGTTTTTTGAAATGCCGATAGCGGAGTATCGTAAATCTATGGAAGAACTGAAGCCGTCTAAAAGGGCTCAGCACAGAAGACGGTTTGCAAAAATGGATGAAATAACAGAATCTGTGACAGAAATGTTAAATAACTATAAAAAATAAAAGTGTGACCACATTATCTTGTGGTCACCTATTTTTTTTACGCACTTTATATGGTATAATAACCTCATAAAAATAAGAACTAACGGAGGTATTGTAATGAAAAGACGACTCCTTACTTTGCTTTTAACTTTGGTTTTCTGCGTAACATCAGTGGCACCGGGTTTTGCAATGAATGCTGATGATTTGGGTGAGGCTGTACCGGCATCGGCAGCAGTGACACAGATGTCTGCTACTGATAAAATTTCCGCTATGGAAAAAATGCTGTATGGCACTGAGCAGGCAGGTGCTTTGGTTGGACGTATGGACAGCCTGGAAGATGATGTTTATGGTACTGTTACCAGCGACGCTATTTTAGACCGTGTCGATAACCTGTATGATTATCTTAAAGGTAATCCTGCCAGTAATGAAGCGGGATTTTTGACCAAACTCAATGCTATCGAATGGCAGTTTAATGAAAGTATGTCCGGCGGTCCGGCCAAGACCCGTATCGAAGCAGTAGAGATGATGCTTAATGGTAAGATCGACGAAGGTTCTCTTTCTTCGAGGCTAGAAGCTTTAGCTAATATTGCCTTTACTGATGGCGTTATTGCTGTTGAAAGCGTTACTTTACCGAAGGATTCCGTTATTAAAGTGGAATTTACAGAAGAATTGAGCAGCAGGGAAGATAAAGCCGGTGAACCGGTGCATTTTAAAATTGCTGAAAATATTTATGTAAATGGTGATGTGTTGGTACTCCCTAAAGGTGCTATGGGTGAAGGCACGATCAAAAAGGTCGTACAGCCGCGCAGCTTTGGCCGTGATGCCCGCATCGATGTTGATTTCACGCATGTTTATGCGCTTGATGGTACGAAGGTGCCTGTTTATATTGGCGAAGTGGCCAAGCAGGAAGCAAAAACTGCTGCTGGTGCTGCTGGCGCTGCTATCGGCGGTATGATCGTTTTAGGACCTCTCGGCGCTCTCGGCGGTGCCTTTGTTACAGGTAAAGCAGTAGTTATTCCTGCTGGTTCTACTACTTATGTGCAGACTATGGAAGATACTGCTATCCAGGGTATGATTTATCAGGGAAAATAAATAAAATTTGAGTTGACAGTAAAACCCGCCTTAGTGGCGGGTTTTTTGTTTAAAATTATGGTATAATATGTAGTGGATATTTATATGCTTTTTTATAAATGATAAATTTGATTGAGGAGAGAAAGCATGAAGAAGAAAGTCTTAGCTGCTGCTTGCTTAATGAGTTTAGCAGTGTCACAGGCAGCTTTTGCTGACGATTATGTTACCGGAGACGCACGGTATACTTCGCCTGATTTTCAGGAGCAGAAACAGGAGCGGGAAGCCGGAATACTCAAAGATAAGAGCCAAAAGAAGAAGCAGGCTGAGGCCGGTGAGCCGATGCCGATCACCTTATGGAGCGACAACGCTACCTATGATCAGGTGAGCGGGGATTTTTTTGCTGAGGGTAATGTCAGGATAATGCAGGGTGATGAGACTATTCTTACTACCCGTGCCGAAGGTAATATGAAGACTGGCGATGTCTGGCTCAAACAGGGCGGTACGCTTCAGGAACCTGATACTACTATGAATGGTGAATGGGTTCATTATAATTTTAATTCTAAGACCGGTGAGATCAAACAAATCGACGGTAAGGGCGCTAAAGACTACTTTAAAGCTCCGCACGCAACGATCTATCCTGATAAAATAGTTGTGGACCAGGGCGGACAGACAACACGCTGTCCAGCGGTAGAACATGATCCCTGCCTTTTGATCACAGCAAAAACTTTTGAAATCTATCCCAAGGAAAAAATGATTGCCAGAGACGTTAAAGTTTATGCTAAAGGCAAACATATCTATTCCCGTGACACTTGGGTCAATAATTTAGGGGAAGAGGGCGAGAACAAGATCATGCCGCGTATCGGCTATGACGGCAGTGATAATGGCATGTACGCAAAGTTACAGGTCGATTATAATTTAGGCCCGAAAACTGATTTTTATGCTGATCTGGCCTATTATTCCAAAGCCGGTTATAAACCCATGTATGGTATCAATCATGATGAACGTAATTTTTATGTAAAATTGCAGGATGGCTGGGATGAAGAAGATGATGAGTGGATTCGTAAAGAACGTGATCTTGGTTTATATTACAAAAATCACCGTCTGATTGATAATTTACCTTTGACTTACAGCGCCTATGTTACCCATGGTTTATGGCGCAATGAGCATGGCAGCATTAAAAGCTGGCATACGGAGTATGCTGCTTATTTGAATCACGACCGTATTTATCTGTTTAACAGCAAAAATACATTTCTTGATCTTACTGTGGGTAAAAAGTGGGTAACAGAGAGTTATACTGATGAAACCAAATCTACCATGATGTATTATGCGACATTGGGCCAAAAGCTGGCGCCGAAGTGGGATACCTGGGTCGGATATTATCGGGAAGATCTTACCAGTAATTTATATGATTACGGGCAGCCGGATATGGCGCGTGAACTACGTAATGGATTGAGTTTTAGATTGGATGATAAAAATACTTTTACGATCGTTAACCGTTATGACTTGGGACAACACAGTAATTACGAAACAAATTACAGATGGACGCATCGGTTCTGCTGCTGGGCCATTGAATTTGAATATGAGCAGGAACATTATAAAGGTGGAAGTAATACCTTCCGAGTCCGTTATAATTTACTAAATTGGTAAAGCAGGTGAACTATGGAAATCATTAAACAGCGTTTTGCTGAGCATATTGCTTTGGCACAGCAGGTTGCGGCTAGCAGTATTTTAGAGCAGGTAGCAGCTAGTGCGGCAATGATCAAAAAAGCATTGAAAAATGGCAATAAGGTTTTATTCTGCGGTAATGGCGGCAGCGCGGCAGACAGCCAGCATCTGGCTGCTGAATTTGTAGGGCGTTTTCAAAAGGAGCGCGACGGTCTGGCGGCTATAGCCCTGACTGTAGACACTTCTGTTTTGACGGCAGTTGCTAACGATTATGGCTATGATACTGTTTTTGCCCGTCAGGTGCAGGCCTTGGGAAATACTGGTGATGTATTGGTGGGGTTATCGACTTCCGGCAACAGTAAAAATGTACTGGCGGCGATCGAGGCTGCTCAGGCTAAAGGAATGCAGTGCATTGGCCTGACAGCTCAGGGGGGCGGCAAAATGGCGGAAGTCTGCGATATTTGCATGGCTGTTCCCTGTCCTGTTACAGCTCGCGCGCAGGAAATACATATTCTTATCGGGCATATTCTATGTGAATTAGTGGATGGTGAATAAGGTGACAAATTTGTCATGTACGGCTTTTTTGGCTGAACATATCCAAAATTTAAAAATCGCTGTGATCGGCGACGTGATGCTGGACCGCTATTTTTATGGCGAGGTCAAACGTATTTCGCCGGAGGCGCCCGTGCCTGTCAATAAGGTCAAACGGATCACCTCCGTGCTGGGGGGGGCGGCCAATGTGGCGGCTAATCTGGCGCATCTGGAATGTAAGGTGTTTATGGGCGGCGTTACCGGCGCTGATAATAACAGAGCAGTGCTGGAAACGATGCTGGCGGAAAAAGGTATCGATTACAGCGGCCTGATCAGGTCGCCGCAGCGTGAAACGATCACTAAGATGCGCATTTTGGGAGCGCAGCAGCAGATGCTGCGTCTGGATTTTGAAGAAACCGGCGACTTGTTTCCGGAAGAAACAGAGGCATTATCGCTGTGGCTGCAAAAATTATTGTCAGCTGGTCTGGATGGTATCATTGTTTCTGACTATGCCAAAGGCGTCTGCTCGGATAGCTTTGTGCAATGGGTGATCGCAACTGCGCACCAATATCAGGTGCCGGTGCTGATTGATCCGAAAGGTGCGGACTGGGCCAAATATACAGGTTGTGATTTTATTACTCCCAATTTGAAGGAGATGTGCGAAGCTGCAGGTGAGGCTGTTGCCAATGAGGATACAGAAGTGTTGCGGCTGGCCAGGGCTGCGCAGGCAAAATACCAGATCAAAAATGTTGTGGTCACCCGCAGTGAACGGGGCATGACCTTGGCTGGACTGAATGGTTTAGTCATCAATGACCCGGCTACGGCGCAGGAGGTATTTGATGTTTCCGGTGCGGGCGATACGGTCGCGGCGACGCTTTTAGCGGGTGCTGCCGGGACGCTGGCGCTGCAGGACGCAGTGTTTATGGCTAACCGTGCTGCCGGGATAGTTGTAGCGAAAGTTGGTACATATCCTGTACATCGTGACGAGCTGTTGAAGGATCTGCTGGCTGAAGAACGTAAGCAGGGGCGTGGCTACAGGACTTTGAGCTGGGCTGAGATCGAATCTTTAGCTAAAACCTGGAAGTCCTGCGGAGAAAAGATCGTTTTTACTAACGGCTGCTTTGATATTCTGCATGTCGGCCATGTCAGTTATTTGGAAAAAGCCGCTAAGCTTGGCAAGCATCTGGTCGTTGGCCTGAATTCTGATGCTTCGGTACGCAAGCTGAAAGGAGCGGCCAGGCCGCTTGTGCATGAGCTGGACCGGGCACGGGTATTAGCGTCGCTGGCCTGCGTTGACGCAGTGGTCTTGTTTGAACAGGAGACGCCGACAGAATTGATAGAAAAAATACGCCCGGACATTTTAGTCAAGGGCGGCGATTATAAACCTGATGAAGTTGCCGGCAGGGAATATGCCAGTGAAGTCAGGATCATTGATTTTGAAGAAGGTTATTCGACAACAGGCATTGTTGAACAGATCGCGCAATTGGTGAAGGAGGGTAAATTATGATTATTGTCACCGGCGGTGCCGGCTTTATCGGCAGTAATATCGTTAAAGGATTGAATGATCGGGGCCGTGATGATATTTTAGTTGTAGATAATCTGACTAATATGGTCAAATTTAAAAATATCCAGGGACTGAAGGTCATGGATTATATGGATAAAATGGATTTTGCCGAGGCTTTGGCAGCAGGAAAATTTGCCCATGAGCAAGTCGATGTTATTTTCCACGAAGGCGCTTGCTCTGATACGATGGAATATAACGGCAAGTACATGATGCAGAATAACTTTGAATATACAAAAAATCTGATGCATTTTGCGGCTGACCGTAAGATCCAGATGATCTACGCATCGTCGGCTTCTACTTATGGCGGCGGTACGAACGGTTTTCGTGAAGAGCCTGCCTGTGAGGAAGCCTTGAATGTTTATGCCTTTTCCAAATTGTTTTTTGATAATTATGCCCGCCGTTATTTTGGCAAAACCGGCAGTCAGTTAGTGGGCCTGCGGTATTTTAATGTTTATGGTCCGCAGGAAAATCATAAGGGCAAAATGGCTTCAATGGTTTTCCAGATGTATAATCAATGGCTGGCCGAGAAAAAAGTCAAATTATTCGACGCTTATGGTGATTATGGCGCCGGCGAACAGACCCGGGACTTTATTTATGTGAAAGATGTTGTTAAAGTCAATTTCTTTTTCTGGGATCATCCTGAGATCAGCGGCGTCTTTAACTGCGGTACGGGGCATGCCCATACTTTCAATACGCTGGCAAAGGGCGTGCTGAAACATTTTGGCAGTGGCGAGCTGGAATATGTACCGTTCCCGGAAGTGTTGAAGGGCAAATATCAAAGCTATACCCAGGCTGATGCTTCCAAACTTTTGGCTGCCGGCTATGATGGCGGCTTTACGGATGTCGACGAAGCTGTCGCCGAATACTGCGCCGTATTGGATAAGACCGGCGGTTATTATACCCATGAAGCATAAAGCAGTATTTTTTGACCGGGACGGTGTGCTGAATGTCGATAAGGCTTATTTGTATAAGATCGATGAGCTGGAATGGATCGACGGCGCGCTGGAGGCCATAGCCTATCTGACGCAGTCCGGTTATCTTGTATTTGTCGTAACAAATCAAAGCGGGATCGCGCGCGGTTACTATACGGTAGCGGAAATGGAAAAACTGCATCAGCATATGACAGAGACTGCTGCGGTCAGCGGCGGTAAGATCGAAAAATTTTACTATTGCCCGCATCTGCCCGCAGGCAGCGTTGTTGAATACGCGGTCGACTGCGAGTGCCGCAAACCTAAGCCGGGACTTATTTTGCAGGCTTTGGCAGAGTATGATATCGATACGGATAGATCGTTTCTGGTCGGCGATAAAAAACGTGATGTAGAAGCGGCGGAAGCAGCCGGGATCAAAGGCTTTTTGTTTGAAAAGGGAAATTTATTGGATTTTATAAAGACGATAATTTCTTAATAAGCGTTATTAGAGGCATACATGGAATATAAAAATATTTTGCTGATCAAAATGAGTTCTTTGGGGGATATTTTGCACACGCTGCCTTTTGCGGCAGCTTTGCGGCAGCGTTTTCCCCAGGCGAAAATAACCTGGCTGGTACATCCGCAGTTTGCCGGTTTTGTACCCGATCCGCCTGTTATTGACGAGATAATTTATTTTGATAAGGTAAAGTTCAATAAAATGAGTTTACTGGATAAATTGGCGTATTTCCTGGAAATGCGCCGTTTATTGCATTCTAAAAAATTTGATCTGGTCATAGATATGCAGGGCCTGTTCAAAAGTGCTGTACTGGCTGCTATCAGCGGCTGTCCTGACCGCATTGGTTACTGTGAAATGCGCGAGGGCAGCGGTCTGGTCAGTAAGGCGATCTGCGGCAGTCACAGCAGGGACCATGTTATTGAGCGTTATCTTGATGTGGCACGTTATCTGGGCGCCGAAGTGAAGGAGATTACTTTTCCTGTACCTGACCTGGAAAAGGAAACAGTGGCCGTACAAAAGAAATTACAGGACAGAGGCCTGCAGGGTGTTTATATCGTAATGGTTCCCGGCGCCAGATGGAAAACAAAAGAGTGGCCGGCAGAACATTATGTCAGCCTGGCAAAAATGATCATTGCTGATGGCCTTGCTGTAGTTTTAGCTGGCGGGCCTGATGATGCGGCTAAAGGAGAAAAGATCACCGCGTTAGCGGGCAATCCGGCGCAGCTGATAAATTTGATTGGGCAGACAAGTCTGCGCGAGCTGGCGGCGCTGATCAAAGGCTGCAGAATTTACATCAGCGCGGATACCGGCCCCTTGCATTTTGCCGCCGCTTTAAAGAAACCTTTGATCGCCATGTATGGTCCTACTAAAGCTGATCGAACAGGACCCTATGGCAGCGATGAAGCAACGGTCATTTTAAGTCCACTTGCCTGTGCGGGCTGCTTAAAAAAGGAATGTGAAGACTGGCATTGCATGTATGCTATTACGCCGGAGATGGTATATGCGGCGTATGCCGAAAAAATCAGGAGGCTATGATGGTTGAACTCAACGGCAAGAAGATACTGGTGACATTTTTGATGCACTTGGGCGATCTGACCTTAACGACGCCTTTTATCCACGCGCTGCGTAAAGCTGCCCCTGATGCGCATATTACTATGCTGGTAGACGAAAAATTAAAAGATGTGGTGCTGTTTAATCCTTATCTTGATGAAATAGTCACGATCGATAAAAAAGGCCGCGACAACAGTATTCTGGCCCTGTGGGCCTGTGCCAGACATTTAAGCAGGCTGGATTTTGACGTGCTGATCAATTTGCATCCTAATGAGCGCTGTTCTTTTATTGATGCTATGACGAAAGTTAAACTGCGGACGGGGACGACGCATAAAATTTTTAAATGGTTCTGGGATGTGTTTACGCCGCTGGATCGCTCTGTGCATGCGGCGGATATGTATTTGGACGTGCTTAAACAACTGGGCGTGCAGGATCTGGGCAATAACGGACTGGAAATATTTCCGGGAGAGGAACATTTTCTTGAAGCGGAGCTTTTCTGGCAGGAACAAAACATTGCTGAGCAGGATAAACTGATCGGGTTCAATATCGGCAGCGCCGTGCCGACTAAACGCTGGCCGCCGGAACGCTTTGCCGAGGTAGCGGATATTTTTGCTGCCAAAGGTTATAAAACAGTGTTTTTTGGCGGGCCAATGGACGAAGCGATGGTGGCGGAAGCAACCGGCTATATGCAAACGCAGCCGATCATTGCTACAGGGAAGTTTGCAATTGGCGGGTTAGCTGCGGCAATGCGTCGCTGCAGTCTGATTATTACTAATGACAGCGGTCCGATGCACGTTGCGATCAGCCAGAAAGTGCCGATCGTAGCCATGTACGGCCCTTCGAATCCCAAATTATATGGGCCATATACTAAAGACGCTGTAATAGTTACAGCCCAGCCGCCATGTCAGGGATGTGCTGATGGTATGAAGCACAGCTGCGAAGACATGCAGTGCATGACTAGAATGACCGTGCAGCAGGTAGTTGCAGCGGCGGAGGAAATGTTGGAAAAATAAAAGCAGCACAGGTAGTAAAATATATTTGTGCTACTTTTATGAGATGTCAGAAAATATGAGAATATCGAGGGATGCGGATGTTTGACAAGGAGTATTTTGAAAAAAAAGAAATAGTAAAAAAAATATATCGTTTTGAAAATTCACGATATGCAAAAGATAAAAATGATATAATGCATATTTGCTTTAACATAGATATAAATTTTTTCAGACCTACAGGGGTTACTATTACGTCTATATTGGAGAATAATAAAAATATGAACTTTGCATTTCATATTTTTACTGATGCTATAAGTGAAAAAGATTTAAAAGCGTTAGAAAAAACTACTGTCAAATATAAACAAAACTGTTATGTTTATTTGATGGATATGGATCCATTTGCCAATTTTCATATCAAACATTCACGATTCAAACGAGTCAGTTATTTTAGATTGTATATGCCCAAGGTATTAAAAAAAATAACAAGATACTTTTTATATTTGGACGCTGATTTAATTTGTATCAACAGCATGGAAGCATTTAATAAAATAAATTTAGAAGGAAAAGCGTTAGCCGCTGTTTCGGACTTGCCTGATGCTGTAAAAACCAGAAGTGCTTTTTTGGGATTGAAAAGTGGTAAATACCTGAATTCGGGTGTTCTGTGGATTGATACTGAAAAATGGGAAGAAAATTCTATAACTGAAAAAGCATTTAGCTATCAGGGACGTGATCCTAAAAGCTTTACCTGTCACGATCAGGATGTATTGAATTTAGTAATGGACGGAGATATAAAATTTATTGATGAAAAATTCAATCATTTAGGTTTTGATGGAAGTAAAGTGCCTGAAGGGTGTATAATTTATCATTTTTTTGGTAGAGAAAAACCGTGGGATATAGCATTAACAGAATATGATAAAATTTGGCGGCATTATTTAGAAGTATCTTTTTGGGAAAGTATCACTGATCCTTTCCCAGAGCGTAAGGCAGAAAATTATCATAACTTTAAGCAGGCTGGTAAGTTTTTTAAAAAACATGGTAACTGGTCAAATGCCTTAAAGTGTTATTCATGGTATGCTTTTTTAAAAATTAAGATGAAAATAAAATCATAAAAAATAAAGGCGTAAACATTATTGTTTACGCCTTTATTTTATAATCTCCAAAAATTATAACCAGAAGATGTTAGTTCAGATAGGGAGCAAATATTTTTTAAATCAATAAAAACTTTTTCTGAATTTGGCAAGTTCTTAAAAAAGCTGTTCATATCCTGTAAATTCATAGTTTTAAATTCATTATGTGCTACTGCTAAAACCAAGCAATCAATGTTTTGTATATCTTTTAGCTGTTTTAGGTCAATATGATATTCATTTTTGACTTCTTTGATATCAGCCCATGGATCTATGACATCAGGTAAGATTCCATATTCATTTAGTCTTTTTATAATATCAATGACTTTTGAGTTACGAACATCGGGACAATTTTCTTTAAAGGTAATTCCCAAAATTGCAACTTTTGCATTAAGAACTTTTTTCCCGGCTAATACTAACTGTTTAATGATAGCATCTGCGATAAAGGTGCCCATACCATCATTGATTTGTCTGCCTGCAAGTATTATTTGGCTGTGATAACCAAGTTTTTCTGCTTCATAAACAAAATAATATGGATCTACCCCAATACAATGTCCACCAACTAAACCAGGACGGAAACCTAAAGCGTTCCATTTGGTATTCATCGCATCAACAACTTCATTTGTGTCGATGTGCATTTTATCAAAAGCCATCGCTAGCTCGTTCATAAATGCTATGTTAATGTCACGTTGACTGTTTTCTGCCACTTTGGCTGCTTCTGCAACTTTAATGCTGGAAGCACGATATACTCCAGCTTTAATTACAAGTTCATAAACTGAAGCTATTTCGTTGAGTGTTTCCTGATCTATACCAGATACGATTTTTTTTATGTTTTCTAACCGATGAAGTTTATCACCAGGATTTATTCTTTCTGGAGAATAACCAACTTTGAAATCTACTCCGCATTTCAAGCCTGATGTTTTTTCTAAAATAGGAATGCAGATATCTTCTGTAACTCCTGGGTAAACAGTAGATTCATAAACAATAATAGAACCAGGAGTAAGGTTGCGTCCTAAGATGGTACTGGCTCCGATAATAGGACTGAAATCTGGAGTTTTATCCTGATTTATAGGTGTTGGGACAGCAATAATATGAAAATTTGCATTTTTTAATTGTTCTTCACTTGTTGTGAAATTTATGGTGGTTTTTTGTATTTTTTCGTTTCCGACTTCATTAGTTGGATCTATACCAGATTTATATAAGAAAATTTTTTCCTTATTTAAATCAAATCCTGTTACATTTACATGCTCCGCAAATGCTATAGCCAATGGCATACCGACATACCCCAGTCCTATTACAGAAAGAGTTGCTTTTTTTTCAATAAGATTCTTAAAGTTTTGCATTATGTTCTCCTATCTGTTAAACCAAAGCTTTTTAGCTTCTTCTTCTGAAATAAATTCTTCGGGATTTCTAATATTTTCAGTTAAATATTTGTAACGTTCCTGGCTTGCCTGAGAAATGAAGGATTTATAAACATAATCTGGGTTTCTATCTGATTCAGACCAACAGAATGCGTGTGTTAAAATATGCAGGCGATCATATTTTTCACTAGTGATTAAATCATATGGTTTATCACGCCAAAAAAATCTGGAATCAGAGCAATATTTAAAGTCATGGAAAAATTCTTTTGAATATACGTTTATGAGTCCTGGAAACTTTAGATCATTTTCTAAGACTTTTGGCGCTGGCCGATGGAATGAAAGCAAATTAACGGGAGCGTCTATAATTTCTTCTAATATATTTTTTTCTGACTGTATTGGTTTGTTTAAGTCAGAAGTATTGTAAACTGTTGTGTCAAAATGTAGGCCAATGGTAAAGCCTCTATTATGCATATCTTGAAGCATCTTTCGAGCGCTTTTTTCCATAGGATTATAAAAACCTGTAGAGAGCAAAACGAAATAAGCAGATTTTATATCAAGAGATTCTTCAAAAAGTGAAAAATTATAACTGTCATTTATCGAAAAATCAATATCATGTCTTAGAATAGCTGCTTTTTTATATTTATGATAATCTATATAATTAGTAATAGCGTAATTATGCTGTTTCAATAAAGAAATTAATTTTTCATAACTTGTATAACTGAAATCCATTGCTGGCATTTTCCTTTCAAACATTATAACGACTATTTAAATATATAGTCATTATAGAATAAATTTGGGGCAATTACAAGGAATTGCTGTTGTATTTATGTTATAATTTTAAGAAGAAAAATTCTTGGAGGCTTTTATGAAAAAACTTGCTGTGGTAATTTTAACTAAAAATGAAGAAAAAAATATAGTTGAAGCTATGGGAAATGTTTATAAAGTTGCCGATGAAATAATTATTATTGATTCAGGGAGTACTGACGCAACTGTTGATTTGGCAAATCAGTATGGTGCAAAGGTTCTTTATCGTAAATGGGACAACGATTTTTCAGCACAGCGTAATTTTGTTCTGGATAAAACTGATGCAGATTATATTTTATACATAGATGCCGATGAAAGGCTGTCAAATGACTTGATAGAGTCCGTGAAAAATGTTGTAGCTAAAGGTGAAAACAAACAATATAGTTTTATGCGACAGATTGAAGCATTTGGAGCTGCATATCAGCATGGTATTTTTGCACCTGACGAAGTAATAAGACTTTTTCCCAGAACAGAGGTATACTGGGAAAATAAAGTGCATGAAAGACCAGTATGCAGGTTAGAGAAACAAAGGATTTCGGGTATCCTTATGCATTATACTTATGATTCGTGGCAACATTGGCTGAATAAAGCCGGTCAGTATACTTCTATTTGGGCTGAAGATAATTTCAATAAAGGAAAACGTGTTGGTAAAAGTGCGGCATTTACTCACGGTATGTATGGTTTTATAAGAGCATATTTTTTGCAGTTAGGTTTTTTAGACGGATGGGCAGGCCTTTATTCAAGTTTGCAGCATTTTTTCTATACTTTGTTAAAATATTGGAAGCTATATGAATTTCAGCAAAAAAATAAATAATGGCGGACTATTTAGTCCGCCATTATTTATTTGGTAGTGTCGTCTTTGATATACATTTTTCCGAGATCAGTAGTTAGCATGTCGCGTGTAAATTTATACTGTGGTGAAGCAAGGCTGTTGGTTTCATCAAAATGATTTGATTTTATGTTGAAAATACTGCACATTAATTCGTAAGCCAGATCATTAGTGAAATAGTAATTTTGATGATTAGCTAAAGTTTGATAGACAGATGTATTTTTTTCTATATACTCATCTGAAAACCAGGCGAACATGGGAATGCGTACTGTGCCGAAGCCGTCAAAATTAGGAGAACGCCGTTTATCTGGCAGAGTGCCGTGATCGGAAAAATACAGCATAGCCTGCAGATTAAGTTTTGTGGAAGTGTATTCGTAGATTTTTTCTAAAATGGAGTCAGTATAAGCTATAGAATTTAAATAATTTAAAATTAGATCATATTTACCAGGTGTACCCCATTTTGTAAAAGCCGCCGGATAACGATTAATAAAATTGAAATGATTACCTTTAAGATGCAGGATAACAAAATTGTTTTTTTGAGGATCGACTTCATCAAGATATTCTAAAAGCGCTTCATCATATTGTACCTGATTCAGATTTTGTTTGGTCCATTTTGCAGTCTGAGAAGTGTTGGCAACTAATGTTACCGGAGTATCGGCACAGCCTAAATGTCCCTGATTGCTGTACCAGTGGGTTGTATAACCTGCCTTATGCGCAATATCAATAATAGAACAGGAAGTATAAAACTGTTTGTCACTATACTGATTGAATTCAGTCAGAGCCCGTTCAAGACAGGAGACTGTATGTGCTATACAGGAATAGCTATTGGAAAAGAAAAGAAAATTTTTGTTGTTTTTCTGTGCTTTGAGCCAGGGTGTTGTATTGTATTCGCAGTCTACAAAAGCGCTCATATAATCTCGTGATTCAGATTCGCCAATAATCAGTAAAATAGTAGACGGTTTATCAAATACCGGTTTTTCAGGTATTACCTGCAAATCTTTTAATCTATCATTCATGTTTTGCGTATATAATTTAGTTGTTTCAAAATATTCCTTAACATCCAAATATAATTCGATAATACCTGTACGAACAAATACGCCTTTACCTTTTTTCCATAAATAGATCGTAAGGAAAGTTATAACTGCCAGTAAAGTTATAAGTTGATAAACATTTAGAGAAATAGTTGTATTTGCCAGGGCGGTTATATTTAGATAAACAAATATCCCATAAAGTGAAGTTGGAATAACGAAAATAAATAAATTAGTTGGTACGGAAAAAGATTTGAAAAATTCTATTATTTCATTGTAGTGTGTTTCCTGTAGCATCATCATGCTGTTTTCGTCAATACATGATTTATATAGAAAATAAAAAATCCATTGTGAAACTGGGATCAGTAAAATTAGAAATTCTACTGTTGTTATTAAAGTCAGAAAAGCAATAGGAAAGATATTAAAATAGATTATAAGAAGTTTTAATGCTGTAAGCCAGCCTATAATATATAATCCGAAAACGGTATCAAAATGGAAGCCGAAATCAGTGGAATTTTTGTGATAGGTAGCCCAATATAACAAAGGATAGGTTACTATCCAGGATATACCGACGGACATACTCATAAGTAATAAATTATTAGTTAATTGAATTTGCGTTATTGCCGCAGGTAAAATAGCTAAAATTGCACAAGGGAGAAAACGCCTTAGTTGGAGAAATTCTGCTTTATGCCCTAAGCCATGAGATACCTTTACATAATATAAATATGAAATGAAATATAATAATGCTGTAAATAACAGATATTTAAACATATTAGCCTCCGCAAAATACTAATGATAACTTTATTATAAGGTTAATAGAGGGTGATGTAAAGCAAATGATGGCTGTATTATACTAGTATATATGGTATAATAAAACTATATATGCAGGGAGAGTTTGATGAATTGGACAAGGATATTATTATGGATAAAAATATAAATGTCGTATTAGCTTCTGATGATAATTATGCACAGCATGTGGCAGTAGTAGCAACATCAATTTTAGACAATACAATGGTTGCATCTAAATTACGTTTTTTTATTTTGAACGATAATATCAGTGAAAAGAAAATATCGCTTATAAAAAAAACAGTAGAAAAATTTGAAGCAAAAATAGAATTTATTGATATAGGTAACGATAAACTTAAAAATATTTATTTAAGCGGACATGTGAGCAGAGCGGCCTACTTCAGATTAATGATTGCGGATTTGGTTCCAGAGGATGTAAAAAAGGTTATTTATCTTGATGTAGATTTATTGGTTTGTGATGATATCATCAAGTTGTGGAAAGTTGATATCGGTAAATTTCCTTTAGGGGCAGTGCTTGACTATGGTATAATTACATCGTCAAGAATGCGAAAACAGAAAGAAAAAGTGATAGGTCTGTCAGATAGTTATAAATATTTTAATTCAGGCGTTTTAATTATTAATGTTAAAGAATGGCGTTTGAATGATTATGGCAGTAAGATTTTGGCTTTTGCGCAAAAAGAAAAATTGCTACATCATGATCAGGATGCGCTGAATAAAATTTTTATGAACAATTGGTATGAAATACCGTTGAGATGGAATGTTATTCCACCTGTATTCTATTTATTCACCAAGATATTACTCAATTCTAAATTTCGCAATGTTGCAGTATGCGCAAAAGCAATGCCTGCAATTGTTCACTATGCCGGTAGATATAAACCCTGGGAATTTCAAAAATATAGCGGCTTTAATGACAAATATTATTTGTATTTATCAAATACAGAATTTTCAGAAGTAAGTATGCCACAGCCGAGTAAAAATATGCATGGGAAATCTATCTGTAGGCAGATTATAAGACTGAAAATAGCAGATTTATGGTTGAAAATTTTTGTTAAATAACAGGAGTGTTGATGATGAAGTCTGGGTATAATAATATTTTGATTGATGCCGTAATGCATTTAGGAGATTTAATACATGCAACTACTCTTATTCCGTTACTGAAACAGCAATATCCGGATGCCAGGATATCATATTTAGTTAAGCCGGAGTTAGTTGAGTTGTTTAAGAATGTAGACGACGTTGAACATGTGATAGCATATAAATATAGAAGCAAAGGTGATTATTTTTCAGTGTTCAGAATGGCAAAAAAAATAAAAAAATATGATTTTGATCTTTCTATATCCTTAGATCCAAGAATAAGATTGTCTGCAATGATGTGGTTGGCTGGAATACCTAAAAGAGTGGGATCAGAAAGTCTTTTTGGTTGGAGAACAGGTAGCGAAAGATTCTTTTTTTCTGATTATTTCAGATTAAAAGAATATGACGTGAAAAAACATTCTGCAGCGGAGAATTTTCAGCATTTAGTCAGATTATTCTTAAATGAATTTGATGGATCTTTTTTTGTTCCTGTTTTCAAAAAAGCGGACTTTGAAAGTATAACTTATATAGAAAAACAGTTAAATGAATTACCGGAAGCAGCATTAAAAATTGTGATGAGTGTGAATACTGTCGATAGCAATAGAAACATACCACCGCAGATTTTTATTGATTTAATTAAAAATATGGCAAGAAAATATCAAATTGTAATTATTTTTGCAGGTGTTAATAATGATCAAATTGTAATAGATAAGATAAAAAAAGAGATAGGGGAAACAGTACTAACATTTGATTTATGTGGAAAAACTAATTTAGTACAACTTAACGCACTTTTTCAACAAGTCGATTTTTTAATAAATTTAGATAATGGTATGGGCCATTTTGCAGCAGCAGCTGGTTGCCCTACAGTAACTATTTTTACTAATTCGTCTTTAGTTCAGTTTAAACCACTTCACAAAAAAACATTAACAGTTGGTGGAAGTTGTGGGTGTATTGGAGAATGCAATAAAAATTTGCGTGAAACATGCGGGTTTAAATGTCTCTATGATATTTCGGTAGATATGATAATGGAAAAGGTAGATATAATGGTTAGGCAGTTGCAGGGGCAAACATATGAAGGGACTATGAAAAATGAAAAAAACTGATTGCCCTAAAGTTGTTATTGGTGTTTGTACATATAACAGGTGTAAAGATTTAAAAAGACTACTACAGTCTTTAATAAAATTAGATTATCCGAACTTTGAAATTATAGTGGTAGATAATAATTCTACAGATCAAACGGCCCAAATTGTTTCGGGTTTTGAAAAAGTCAAATATGTTTTTGAAGCAAAACAAGGGCTGGCATATGCAAGAAACTGCCTTCTTAATAACTGTGGCAACGATACAGAATATTTAGGTATGTTGGATGACGATGAAACAGTTGACAAAGATTGGATATTGAGGATGCTGGAGTGTTTTCAGCTTGACGAACGTATTGCTGTTGTTGGAGGACCATACATACCTTGCTTTGAAGTTGCACCTCCAGCCTGGATGCCGTATGATTTTCATGCTTTTAATGTAAATAAAAGTGGCATTGGTGTATTTAATGTAAGAATGGTAGCCGGTGGAAATGCTATGTTGCGCATGGATATTGTAAGAAAGAAGAAGCGATTTTTTGACCTTTCGCTGGGGTATAATGGGAAAGTGCTTTTATCCGGCGAAGATAATGAGTTTTTTGTGAATATAATGGGCGGGCAATATCTATGTGGGTTTACAGAATATGCTCCGGTTAAGCACTATATTACAAAGGAACGAATGACATTCAAATGGTTTGTAAAAAGATATTTTTATGAAGGCGTTACACAGTATCACAGATTTGGCACGCTAGAATATTTAAGAAATTTTCTGCAATTGCCGTTGCGAATAGTGCGATTATTGTTAGCTTTATTTACATTCAATAAGAAAAAAATTATAATGAGGTTTTTTAAAGTGGTTATGACATTTGGAACCGTCTTAGGACCTTTAATTTTGGCGTTAAGCTAAAGAGCGGAGAAGGAAGTATGCTGATTTATAGGGAAATATTAAAAATCTTACGGTTAGTTTGTTTGTTTCTTTTGCCGATTGGAATAATGCTACATGAAATGAATTTTACAAATGGTATTTTATATCTTGCGTTTTTTATTTGTGCATTAAATTTCAGAAGTGATAGAGAACGTTGGCAGAGGTTTGATTGTAAATTTTTGTTTTTAATAATCTGTTTTTGTTTCGGGTTGATTGCAAGCAATTATTATAGCATAGATACTTCTGTTAGCATGAAATGGGCAAGACGATATTGTTACTGGATATTACCCGGATTGGCAGTATATGGACTATGGATGAAAGACAAACTTGGCAGGCAGGCCTTTGTCAATGGCTTGGCAGTTGGCGGGATGATTTTATGTTTATATGCTGGCTATCAGGAGATTATTTTAGATATGAAGAGACCTGGAAGTCTGTCTACTGGACCAAATAGTTTTTCTGCTATTGTAGCGTTGGCGTTATCTTTTGTTTTGCTTAATAATAAAAATATTTTAGTTGGGTTAATAAGTTGGGGAGTATTTTTATGGGGCGTTGTTATAAGCCAGTCCAGAGGTTCTTTTCTTGCATTGACTTTTGTTTCTGTTATTTACTGTTTCAATGATTTAACCATGAAGGTAAAATTTACTTGGAAAAAGATAGTGGGAGTGATTTTAGTAACCGGAGTTTTGGTCAGCGGATTGTCTGCTATAAATAATGATAAAAATTTTGATTTTGGTATTTGGCAGAGGTTATCAAATACTAATAAAATGGGCGGTGACAATGAGCGAATATATTTATGGAGATCTTCTTTAGCTATGATCAAAGATTTCCCTATCCATGGAGTTGGTTTACGTCAATTTAACAGTGTTTATATTAATGGAAATTATATAAATCCGCAGGCGCGTGAACCGCGTTTAGATTCTCCTCATAATATTATTTTACATTATATGACGGAAATGGGAATGGTTGGGACCTTACCGCTAATTATTTTATTTGTTTATATCATTTATTGGTCTATACAAAATAGACGAAATCCGATGGCGAAAGCTATGTTGTATGCAATGGTGGCATTGAGTATAAACAACATGGTAGATTATCAATTTATAGTGAAGCAATATTATCAGTTGTTTTGGGCCCTTTTAGGGGGCAGTATTGCAGACGTTTATTTAACAAAGGAGAAATTGACTCGTGACTGAAAAAGAAGAGTTGATCAGTATAATTGTGCCTGTATATAATGTTGAAGCTTATATTGAACAATGTCTTGATTCTTTGATGAATCAGACATATCGGAATTTAGAAATTATTTTGATTGATGATGGTTCAACAGATAATAGCGGTAAAATTTGTGAGGCTTATGAAAAAAAAGATTGCCGAATAAAATATTTTTATCAGACTAATATGGGCGTTGGAGCAGCAAGAAATAAGGGAATCGATTTTGCAGCTGGAAAATATATCGGCTTTGTAGATCCAGATGACTATTGTGATCTTGAAATGTTTCGAAGTTTATATCAGTTAATTGTTGAATATAAAGCAGATATAGCTTGTTGTCGTTGGTATAATATGAGAAGGAAAGAAATGGAATTAGGAGGTTATGTATTCGCAGAAAAAGAAAAAGTGTTAACTAATTTAGAAGTTGCAAATATTTATACTAAAATCATGGATTGGGCAGTTTGGAATAAATTATATAAGAAAGAATTAATAAAAAAAATAAGATTTCCGAAAGTCCGCTATGGTGAAGATTTTTTTACCGTTTTTCAGTGGTTATATGCTGCAGATAGAATTGTGTATACCTCTAATCCTCTGATTTATTATAGATTACTCAGGGACGGCAGTAGTACTACGCTTAAAAACAATTTGGCATTAAAAATTACTTGCTCTTTGCAGCAGTTACAGCAAATGCAGAGCTTTTTGATGGATGTAGGTCAGCAACAGTTTGTAGAAAATTTTAATATAAGATATATAAGAAGTTTATATGATTTACGTTGCAATATTGAAAGTGTTAGAGATACATCAACACAAAAAGAAACTTTAATAGCTGTAATACAAACAGAAATCACTAAACTTAATGAATATAAGAAAACATTGGATTTTTCTAAAAGATTTAAATTATTTTTATTAGATAATTTTAGGGCTGGGTATAAATTGTTACTGATATGGGAATGCAAATTTAAAAATATTGAAAAAAGAATTAGAAATAAAATCCTAAGGAGATCTGCTACAATATGAAAATTGTATTGTTTGATTTTTGGAATGTCATAAATTCAACTGGTGGGGCAGAAAAAGTGCTGTGTAATATGGCTAATGAATTGGCCAAGCGTGGTTACGACGTAAGTGTGATAGTATGTGATCCCAAAAAAGGAAGGCCGTTTTTTTATTTGGCAGATAAAGTAAAGTTTATAAATTTGAATGGTACAGGGAAATTTGCAAAGGGTGGATTGCTACTAAGAATCGAAAGAGAGTTGTTTCGCATATTAGGAGTTCTGGACAAAGATAAGATGTATATCAAGACTCGTTTTGATAATCACATAAAGCAGAACCTGCAAAAACTTATTGATGAAATTGCTCCTGATATTCTAATAAGTTTTGATCCTAAATCAGTGATGGTTTTAAAATATTTACTGAAAAATACTTTGCCAACAATAGCAATGCTGCATATGGAAGCAAAGTATTTTTTCCATAAGGATATCAGTAAAGTATTATTGGATTCATATAATGCGGCTAAATGTATTCAAGTACTAATTAAGAATGATATAGCTGTTGCTAAGCAATATTGTCAGAATGTTTCGGTCGTCTATATTCCTAATACTGTAGATATAAAAGTGGAAAAGGATAATCAAGTCGATAGTGTTTATAATAAGATCATAAATGTTGGACGCATAGATGGTAATCATAAACAACAATTACTTTTAATTCAGGCATTTAATAAATTAAAAGATAAGTATCCCAAATGGATTATTGAAATTTGGGGTGGTACTTATACTGAAAAACAGGTTCAATACAAAAAACAGATATTACAATATATTAAAGAACATAATTTGCAAAATAGAGTTTATCTTAAGGGCGAAACACAGGATATTGCAGGGAAATTGAGCAAGGCAGATATTTTTGCATTTCCAAGTAAATTTGAGGGGATGCCACTAGCATTGATGGAGGCTATGAGTGTAGGTTTACCTGCTATAGGATATAAATCGTGCGCTTCAGTCAACGAACTTATAGTTAGTGGTTATAATGGCTTTTTATGTAATGATGGAACAGATGATTTTGCGGAAAAATTAAAAATTTTAATGTCAGACGATGGCTTGCGAAACCAAATGGGCGAGAATGCACGAGCAAGTATGCAAACGTTTGCACCAGAAAAAATATGGGATGCATGGGAAGCTCTGATTAAGGATGTTGCGGCAAAGCATAGTAGAATTTAATGGAGTGTCACATGTCTAAAAAAACGTTGTTCGGCGTCGATTATACTGATAAGGAATGGATCAAGATAATTTTATATTTGTTCGTTGGCGGGACGGCGGCACTGGTAGAGTGGGCGTTTTTTTACGGCTTTAATCAGGGCTTGGGCATGGAGTATATGCTGGCGACGGCGGCGGCGTTTTGCCTGGCGACGCTATATCATTATTTCCTGGGTAATATTTTGGTTTTTACCAGCGGGGCCAGGTATGAAAAAGGCAAAGAGCTGTCTTTAGTTTTTGCCGTCAGTATCATGGGGCTTGCTTTTAATCTGATTTTAATGTATATTTTTGTAGGAATGATGTCATGGCAGCCGATGTTTGCCAAAGTATTGGCCAGCTGCATTGTTGTCATCTGGAATTATTTAGCCAGGAAGAAATGGATTTTCTGATCGTATGTGTCTGGCTACTGATGTCATTTGGGATTATGTTATAATATGAAGTAAGACCAGTTTTGCTTGCTGGATTGACGAAATAGGAGATTGTGATATGCCGAACCGTGTCGACATTGCAGCTTTTCAAAAGATAATGATCGTTTATAACCGTAATTCTGGGAAGCAGTTGTTTGCGAGTATGCTGGCCAGAGTGAATGAAGTTAAAAAAAGACTGAAACAGGTCATTGATCCGAAAAGTCTGGAAATTGTTGAAATTAAATCCTTTGAGCAGGTTGAAGGTCTGGCGGAGCGTATTTGCCAGGAAAAATATGATTGGGTAATTGTTGCCGGCGGCGATGGTACTTTGCGGGCGATAATCGATATTTTTGCCAAGCACGAGCAGATGCCGTATGTCAGCGTGTTTCCGGCTGGTACAGTTAATTTGGTAGCTAAAGAGCTTTTGATGAGCAACGATCCCGCCAAATGGGTCAAGCGGGTCAGCAAGGGTATTGTTTCACCGGTAAGGCTTGGTAAGGCTAACGGTCATATTTTTTTAACCGTGGCTGGTATCGGATTTGATTCGCTGGTAGTCGATAACGTATCAGAACTGGAGAAGAAGTTACTGTCCAAGCTGGCGTATGTCTGGCAGGGTACAGAAATGATGCGCAAAGAGTTTGTGTATAATAACTGGCGGTATAAGTTTCAGGTGCGCCTGGACGATGAGGCAGAATGGTACGATGCTTCGTCGGTGATCGTAGGGAAAAGCCGCTACTACGCAGGCAGGTACAGCCTGTTCAATGGGGCGTCATTATGTTCACCACGGTTATATGTCGCCATTTTTACCGGCGATACCCGAGCCGATTTTATGCGTTATGCGGCCGTCATCGCAATGGAAGCATTGCAGCTTGATAAAAGTATCATTATCAGGCAGGCCCAGAAAGTAGAGATCCGTTGTAATGTGGAAGATTTTGCAGCCGAGCTGGATGGTGACGCTATTACTTCGGCGCCGCTGCAGATAGAGCTGCATCCTGTTCCGATCAAGTTTTTGGCGTAAGCCGGCGGATGTGAAAATATGTATAGGCGCAGTATGATCCTGGTAATTCTTTTGCTGCTGTTTGCAGCTGAAGCGTTTTTTGCGCGTCAGTTTTATATCGAAATAGTGCCGTTTCCGGAAGATGAGTGGTGGATGACGGTCGTTAATAATTGCCTGCGGGACCTGCTTTTGGCTGGTGTGGCGGGCTTATTGTATTTCAGGCGTAATCGGCTTGTCGATCGCACGAAGCGCTATTTCCCCGTAGTTGTGCTTGGGGTATTGTATTTGCTGATCGCCGGCTTTATGGTCAGTCAGCTGAGTCTTGATAAAGGTTTTTTGACGGTCCTGGCGATCCTTACAGGTTTAAATAATAATATTGTTTTGGTACTTCTGGCAGCGATGTGTTATCATAAATGGCCTTCTGCAATCATGAAGGCGGTTTATTTTGCTGTGTATTTTTTTACTGCGTTGACAATGATTTTTGACGCTTTCTATTTTTGGCAGACTTCGATGCACGTCGAAAGCGTTTTATTCAAGAACCTGAATGTCTACGCTATGCAGGGTGTTTTATCAGGGATGACGACATTGCAGCTTGTCGGTATAAGTGGTGCCGTGCTGGCGGTTTTATTATTGTTCCGGGTGACGAAGCCGCAAAAACGCAAACCGAACTTTGCCTGGTCGCTGCTATGTGTAGCCGTATTTTTTCTGGGCCTGAATCTTTCCTATTGGTCGATGGTACAGGTCAATAAATATATTTTGACCGAATATGTTTGTGTCTGGGGCGATGAAACCAGTGAGATGATCCGCAGTGACTACAGGAATTTGCTGACGACGCCAGTCAATGTCAATTTTGTCAGCAAAATGCTGTTTGATACAGATAAGATCGCCAGACGTAAGCATATCGAGCAGCGGCCTTTGACCGCAAAAGATGAACGCGTGCTGAAAGAACTGGGGATTTTAAGAACGCAGAAGGCGCTGCAGCCGCTGGAAGCACAATATGATAAAATCGTATTATTGGTTTTAGAATCAGTACATCGTGATTATATAGGTTTCTATAATAAAAATATCCCCAGGGAAACTACGCCGTTTTTAGACAGTCTGCTTGCTAAATATCCGCGTCTGGACAATTATTATTCTTCGGCTATCCCGACGACGCAGGGGCTGAATGCCACTTTCCGTTCGCATCTGATTTTTGATGAAGATATCAATGGCGCCAATCAGGGATCACTGTTCCGCTCCGTACAGGAAGCGGGTTGGCGCGGTATTTTTATGAATGCCTCCAGTCAGTATTACAGTAATGAAGTGCGTGAATATCCGCAGCAGTTTGGCATGAAGGAATATTATGCCAAAGAATATCTGCAGGATCTGGGCTATAGCGGCGCCAGCGGCTGGGGTTATCACAATGATGTGTTATATAAAGAAACGCTGCGGCTTTTAGAAGCAGGACGTAAGGATAAAATGCTGTTGGTAACTAAAACACTGGATATGCATCAGCCGTATCCCTATTATGGCATTAGCTGGGCGGATATGCCGGAAGCAGTACGTGATCACGAACTGGTGACGATTCGAGGTATGTATTGGGTCGATCAGACGCTGAAAAACTTTTTTGAGCAGGCCGAAGCTAAAGGCTTAATGGATGACCGAACGCTTTTTATCATTACGGCCGACCATAATCCTCATTCAGGCGGTGAATATACCAAGATCGTTACGAATGAGAATGACAGGAAAAGTATCGCTCCCATCCCGTTGATTTTTGTATCTAAAAATTTACAGCCTTTGAATAATTTAATGACCAAAGATTATGCCTCGCAGATAGATCTGGCTCCGACGTTACTGTATCTGGCAGGGCTCAAAGCACCTGACGATTTTATGGGCCGCAATTTACTGGAAGTGGTAGATACACCGTTTGCTTTGGGATATTTTGGCGGTAAAGCCTTTTATTATTCTGCTGATCTGGAGTTTGAGGATCAGATGGATAATCCTGCGCCGGCGACAGCTTATGAAGATGCGCTGACGAACTATATTATCCATGAATATTCCGAACGGCAGCTCAGAAATCAATAAAAACATTCAGTACAGAGCGAATGTATTTTGTATACATATGCATAAAGGCTGGAAATTTACATTGCAGCAATGCTATAATACCCTAAATCAGTTTTTTTGGAGGGGTTATTTATGATGGTAATTATTGGTGCAATTATTGTTATTGGTGTCATTTATCTGTTGCTTAAAAGACACGAATCAAGAATGGTGCTTATTGCTGCAGGCATTTTAATGGCTGCTATTGCAGGCAAGCCGATGGCGGCTCTGGATGCTTTTGCCAAGAGTATGACCAATGCCGGACTTATTACGTCGGTATGTTCCTGTATGGGTTTTGCTATGGTGATGAAATACACCGGCTGTGATAAGCATCTGGTCGTCGCTATTGGTAAAGTTCTGAAGAAAATGGGTTTCATGCTCATTCCTGGCGCGACTATCGCGACTTTTATCATTAATATCGCTATTCCCAGTGCTGCAGGCTGCAGTGCTGCCGTAGGCGTTATTTTTATCCCGATCCTGATGTCGGCGGGTATCCATCCGGCGATGGCGGCAGCAGCTGTCAAGTCTGGTACTTACGGCAGTATGCTTAATCCTGGTCTGGTGCATAACGGCGTTATTGCCAAGCTGTCCAATGTCGAGATCACGGAAGTTATCACGCATCATATGATGGCGGATATTGTTGGTGTGATTATCGCCGCTACAACCTTGACGATCCTGGCGATCTTCCTGAAAGAAAATAAAGGGTATCTGCCTGAAGGTGGCAGCGATGCGGTTGCTGAGGATTTAAAGATCAATCCGCTGTATGCGATGATGCCGCTTTTGCCGGTCGTTATTTTGCTGGTTGGCTCTACCGGTATGGTTCCGCTTCTGAAAATGGGCGTGCCTCAGGCCATGCTGATCGGTGCATTACTGAGCCTGGCGGTGACTCGCAGCAATCCTACTAAACTTACAAAATCTTTCTTTGATGGTATGGGCGATGCTTATGCCAATATTATCGGTATCATTATCTCTGTCGGCGTGTTTGTTTCCGGTATGCAGTCTTTAGGGCTGGTCAAAGCATTGATCAACTGGATGCTTGAATCAACAGGTATCGTAAAGATAGCTGCAACCTTTGGCCCTTTCATTCTGGCCATGATCTCCGGTTCCGGTGATGCGGCAACTGTAGCGTTTAACGAAGCAGTTACTCCGCATGCGGCACAGTTTGGTCTGCAGGCTATCGATATGGGCTCCATGGCCGCTTTGGGCGGAACTTTGGGTCGTACGATGTCGCCGATTGCAGGCGCAACCATTATCTGCGCCGGTATCGCCGGTGTCGATCCCATGGAGGTCTGCAAACGTAATGCCCTGGGGATTACGCTGGCTCTGCTGGCAGGTATGGTTATTCTGCTGTTCTGATATTAAAGTTGGCGCCCGTGCTTGGCACGGGCGTTTTTCTATTTATTTACTTACAATACTTATTTTGTAAAAAAATCTGCGCCCGGCAGCACTATGCTTGCCGGCTTTTTATGATATAATAAACCTCGGAGGGATAAAGTGAAAATTGAAACTTTTATGCAGGCATTAAAAGAATATCAAAGCCCTTTGGTTTTCAACCCCTGGCGCGATTATGATCCTGAATGTGATATAAGCAGTGAAGCGCCTGCTATTCGTGCGGCTAATTTGACCAGATATTTGCAGCTGCGTCAAAAGGCGCATTATTTATTTATTGCTGAAGGACTTGGCTATCAGGGCGGCCATTTTTCGGGAATGGCGATGACTTCCGAACGAATTTTATTGGGATTGCATCCTGATATCAGGCCGGAAGTTGTTTTAGGTGAATGGGATTATCGCAGAACCAGTAATCCTGCAAGTAAAATGCTTAAGGCTACGCAAAAACAAAGCGGTTTTAACGAGCCTACGGCGACGGTGATGTGGAATACTTTGGCCAGACATGAATTGTCTGCCTGTGATACTGTTTTATGGAATATTTTTCCTTTTCATCCGCATAAAAAAGATAATTTGCTGACAAATCGGACGCCTACTAATGACGAACTTGATGCAGGTATAGAATATGCAAAAATGCTGCTGGCGTTAATCCCGACTTTAAAAATAGTTGCTATTGGTCAAAAGTCAGCCGGGACGCTGCAGCGTTATGGCGTGGAATGCGTAGCATGCGTGCCGCATCCGTCCATGGGCGGCGCCAACCGTTTTAAAGCTGCTGTGGCACAGCTTTTTGCTAATGGGGAATGACGATGGAACAAGAGCTTGAAAATAAAATGACGCGGGACGAGACCCTGAAAGTAGCGTTAATGGTAGGCAAGATCCTGCTCAAGAGTGGTGCGGAAACGTATCGCGTAGAGGATACTATCAACCGCTTTTGTATTGCCAATGGCTATGAAGTCGATATTTTTGTGACGCCAACGGTAATAATTTTGGGCAACGAGCAGGTTGACAGCTTTAATTGTGTCAGCCGTATCCGTTATCGCAGCACCAATTTGGGGATGATCAGTGAAATGAATGATATGTCCTATAAATTTGAGCGCTGGCCGATGAGCTATCGGGGCACGATCGCCTGGCTCGAAGAAAAGCTGCAAGCGCCGGCCCCCTATGGCAAATGGAAGGTTTGTCTGGCTTCCGCCATAGCTTCGGCTTCGTTTTCTGCTATGCTGGGGGGCAACACCCATGATTTTATTGCTGCTTTTATGACCGGTGGTATTGCAATGCTGGTTTTAAAACAGATCGCCGGCTATCGCCCCAGTGCTTTTTGGGAGAATGCGCTGGCGGGTGTGGCTATTGGCGTAGTGGCGCTTATCTGCTGCGCTGTCAGCGTGCAGTGTACCATGGAAAAGATCATTGTTGGCGCCTTGATGCCTTTTGTACCGGGCGTGGCGTTCACGAACGGTTTGCGTGACTATATGGCCGGCGATCTGCTTTCTGGTAACGCACGGATCGCCGAAGCGCTGCTTTTTGCCGCGTCGATCGCTATCGGGATCGCCTTTTCGCTGCGGGCCTGGGTATTGTGGGGGTGGGACCTATGGAAATAATTACTTCCTTCGCCTTTGCTTTTATTGCGACTATGGCTTTCGCGGTATTGTTCCAGTCGCCTAAAAAAATACTGCTGACTGACGGCTTGATCGGCGCGGTGGGCTGGGTCGTTTTTATCAGTCTGCGTGATCAGCTTGGTTACAGCTCTTTTTATGCCAACTTTTTGGGGACAGTGGCGCTGGCGCTTTTAAGCGAGCTTTCCGCCAGGATCTTCAAGCAGCCAGCTACCGTTTTTGTTATACCGGGGATCATTCCGCTGGTGCCGGGCTTAGGCATTTATAAAGGTATGTTTGCCGTTATCAACAATGATTATAATGGCGGTATGTCGATTTTGTTGACGGCAATAACAGACTCGTGCGCTATAGCTGTTGGCGTGATGCTGGTCTCCAGCTTATTCAGGGTCTTGAAGATACGCAAGGACAGAAGCTTTTGGCTGAAACATCATAGCAAAAAAGTTTGTTGAGGCGATAGATGATGAGTGATAAAAAACAAACAGAGGAAAATTTTGACAGTTCTAAGATCAATGCCAAAGAACTGCAGAAATATGAGCAGGAGTACAGTGAGCGCGGCTTCAAAGACAAGCTGCGGAAATATGCCAAAATCATTGGCGTCGGCGCCGTTTATAAGGTGCTGCAGCTGTGGTATGTTTTGCAGAAGCCTGAGGTTCCGCTGCAGCAGAAAGCGCTTATTACAGGTGCGATCGGTTATTTGATCGCGCCGCTGGATTTTATTCCCGACTTGACGCCTGTGCTGGGCTACAGCGATGATTTTATAGCTATTACCTATGCCTTAGTGCAGGTCCGGGGATATGCGGATGCGGAAGTCAAAGAGAAATCAAAGCATCTTATTGCAGATATTTTTGGCGCTGCTGCTGTCAGCGAATTAGATTAAAACTTGTTGCGGAGGGTTGATTTTGAGTTTACCAGAGTTACTGCTTTTGGCCGTAGGATTAGCAATGGATGCTTTTACAGTGTCTATCTGCGGCAGTTTGGCTTTAGCTCCGGCTTCGCGCTTCGGCGGAGCACTGCGTTTTGGGATCTGGTTTGGTTTTTTTCAGGCGCTGATGCCTGTGCTGGGGTTTTTCTGTGCGATAAGGTTCAGAGCTTATATCGAAGCCTATGATCACTGGATCGCTTTTGCACTGCTGGTCTATCTGGGGATCAAGATGCTGCGCGAGGCGGAGACTGCTGACAGCTGTGATTTGAAGCAGCACTATAATATCAGAGAAATGCTGACGTTGGCAGTAGCTACCAGTATCGATGCTTTGGCGGTCGGCGTGAGTTTTGCCTTTCTGGACGTGCAGATCTGGAGTGCGGCCGGGCTGATCGGCCTGGTAACTTTTATTTTTTCTATGGTAGGTGGTTTGGCCGGGTTCAGATTAGGTGAAAGGATCGGCAGCAGAGCTACGTTAGTAGGCGGCTGCGTACTTATTATTATCGGGACGAAGATCCTGCTGGAACATACCGGCTGGCTGTAATTTATAATTTTGAAAGGTAGTGTTGACAATGGCAGAAGCAAACAAGGAAAGAATTTTTGATGAATTTGTGGAATTGGTTTCTGTTCCCTGTCATACTCTGAAAGAAAGGCAGATTTTTGAACTTTTGCAAAAGAAGCTGAAAGATCTGGGTTTTGTAACACAGGAAGATGACGCAGGTAAAGAATTAGGCGGAGAGTGCGGTAACTTATGGGGATGGTTGCCGGGTAACAAAGTCGGAGCGAAACGCGTGCTGCTGACGGCGCATATGGACTGTGTAGAACCGTGCGCAGGCATTAAGCCCATAAAAAAAGATGGTAAGATACTGTCAGACGGAACCACTATTTTAGGCAGTGATGATAAATCCGGCGTAGTGGCTATATTGGAAGCCGTACGGATGCTGCAGGAGACAAAGGTTGAATACGGTGATATCCAGGTTTTGTTTACGATTGCAGAGGAAGGTGGAGTCAACGGTTCGCGCTGTATGGATAAAAGCCTGCTGCATGCCGATGTTGGTTATGCTCTGGACGGTGAAGGCCATCCGGGAGAAATAGTTACGGCAGCGCCGGGACAGGACCGGGTACATTTCAAGGTACATGGTAAAACTGCCCATGGCGGACTTGCCCCTGAAAAAGGTATCAATGCGATCATGGTAGCGGCTAAAGCTTTAGCCGGCGTTGAAAAATATGCCCGGATCGATGAAGAAACGACCTGTAATATCGGCATTATTCATGGCGGGTTAGCCACTAATATTGTTCCCGATCTGGTCGAGATCCAAAGCGACGTCCGCAGCCGTAACCTTGCTAAACTGGCTGAACAGCGTGATTATCTGGTCAATACCGTTACAGCGGGCGTTGTTGCCAATGGTGGAACGGTAGATGTGGAGATCATCCATAAATATCAGCCTTTTGACCTCAGTCATGATTCTGATGTTGTGAAGCTGGCGCTGGAATCCTGTCAAGAAAACGGTTTTACTCCGGATGTTACCGTAACAGGCGGCGGCAGTGATGCCAACTTTATCAATGCTTATGGCGTACCCTGCGTTATTTTGGGTACAGGCATGAGCGAAGTACACACGGTAGATGAATTTATTTTAGAAGAAGATCTGTACAACAGTGTGCTGATGGTTTACGGAATTCTGCGGGCCGCTGCAAAATAAGAACAAAAATACCTGTTATCTAAACGCTTGTCACGTTTAAATAACAGGTATTTTTTTATTCCAGCTGTACGCTGAGCTCGACACCAAAAACTTTGGCAAACCAGCGGATATGCTGCTTGATCTGATGCATTTCGATACTGGGTATGCCCTCGGCATGTAAAGATAACACCGCATGTTTTTTTTCGAGGCGCGGCTGAATACCGCGAATCTGATTGGTTTGTGAATAGTCAAGGCTTTCTGCCAGAGCCAGCAGCAGCGCTAATTTATTAATGGCCTGCCAGTGGTTTTCGTCCAATAACTCCTTGTAGATCCGGTCACGAAAATAATTTTTGGAAATACCGTTATGCCAGCCGGCGATAACGGAGGTTATCAGCTGTTCACGATGCGAAAGACCAAAAATCTGGGCGTTTTGGATCATATAGGCACTGTGGCGGGCATGGCTGTAGAAGTTGATGGTAATACCGATATCATGCAGCAGTGATGCTGTTTTCAGTAATTTTCTATAATTTTTATCAAGCTTATGTAAATCCTTCCAGGCGTCGAACATAGTCAGAGCCAGCTCGGTGATGTGCTTGCTGTGCGTAGTGTCAGGCGTATATAATGTTAAAATGTTCTGCGTACTGCGGTCCAGAATATCCGGCGCGATCAAAGGCATATTTTCAGATTTGGAATAGTAATCGAAAAATAAACCTTCACGCAGGCCGCAGCCGGAAACGATCAGCTGCTTACAGCCGGTGATTTCCAGCAAACAATTGACGATACCGGCGCCGGCTAAAATAATATCGGCACGTTCGCTGCTGAGACCGGCTATTTTGCGGCGCTGTTCTAAATTTGTACCGCGCAGCTGACTGAAAATATCATGAAAGGCCTGTGCGGAAAATTTGTAATTATGAATTTTAGAAGACGGATATTTACTGCGTTTTTGCTGCATTTTGCCAAGGGTACGCGCCGTACCGCCGACACCGATCAGCGGCAGACGGTTTTGTTTGAGCCAGGGATGTTGCGCCAGACGGCTGAGCAGGAAAAAGCTCATATCGCTGTAGACGTTAGGCGACATCGTGCCGCGGGTATTGAACATATCCGTGGTATTTACCGCGCCAAAAGGCATGGAAACAGATTCCACGATCTGCCTGTTTTTAAAAAGGATCAACTCTGTACTGCCGCCGCCCAAGTCAAAGATAATGCCGTCTTTAACAGGCAGAGTGTTGATGACGCCAAGATAACTGATATAGGCTTCGGTATTGCCTGTAATGATATGCAGGGTAATACCTGTTTCTGCCTCGACAAGGCGTGTCAGTTCGGGACCGTTGGGAGCCGAACGGATAGCGGCAGTTGCCACGGCAATAGTTTTATCGGCATTATAAAGCTTGCACATATAAGCAAAGCTTTTCATCGTTTCCAGAGTCGAGGCGAAGGCTTCCTCTGTCAAACGGCCGGTTTTATCAAGCTTCTGACTCAGACGCAGGGCTTCTTTCTGATTATAGACCATGTTGTAGGCGCCGTTTTTATAAATATGGCTGATTACCAGACGAGCCGAGTTGGAACCGATATCGATGATTGCGATACGCTGCATATTCTTCACTCCCAGTAAATAGAAAAACATTCCTCTATAAAAACTATATATTTTATATATTACTCACAGATAAAAAAAATCCTGCGTAATTTTATTGACTTTGTAAAATTTTACTCAAAGAATTGTAAAAAGTAACATTTATGCAAGGATTTAGAGGTCTGGCGTCGAATTTAATATAAAATAAAGGAGGTTTGTGTGTGAAAAAGAAAAGTTATACAACCTTTGCGGCTATCCATTTGGGATCAGAGATGATCAGCATGCAGATAGTTGAATACCGTAATATGAATAAAGTAAAAGTCATCGAACAATGCAACCACAGGGTCAAATTGGGCGAAGAAACTTTTAAGAATAAAATTATTCCTTTCAGTATGGTCAGCGAGATCTGCGAGCTGCTGCAGGGATATAAACGCCTGATGACCGAATATGGAGTGGAAGAATGCAGTGTACAGGCGACTACTGCCGTGCGCGAAGCCTTGAACCAGGTCTTTTTGCTGGACCAGATCTATATCAAAACCGGCTTGAAAGTAAAGGTCGTCGATATGCCCCAGGAAATTTATACCAAGTATACGGCGATTCGGCAGACCTTACGCAGTGAAGGCGTTACTGGCAAAGAGTACGGCATGCTGCTGATGGATATTTCCTCAGGCGGCTTGGGTATTACTTTTGTCGATGATGAAAAAATCAAATATCAGCAGAATTTTCATGTAGGCATCATTCGGATCAAAGAAAGCTTCAACCGGAACCAGCGTAACGGCACGCAGTTCAATCGGGCGCTGACAGAATTTTTAGCCAGCACGATGGGACCGGTGCGCGAAACCCTGAAAGATGCGAATATCCGCTATCTGATTCTGTCAGGTACTGAAACGGAATTGCTTTTACAGATGCTGGGCATGGATATTCAGGCTAAAGTGACGCGGATCAAAGCCGAGGAGTTTATGGAGCTCTTTAACAAAGTCCATAAACTGAACCTGCCGCAGATCATCAAAGTGTTCAATATCAAGGAAAGCGTGGCGGAACTGGTCTTGCCGACGATCCTTTTGTACGAACAGCTGCTGGCTCTGGTTCCTACCAAAGAGATCATTATTACCGCCGATCGCTTTATCGACGGTATCCAGTTGCTGCATATAGGGCCGAAGACGGACAAAGAATATGCCGCTGAACTGGAAAAAGAACAATTGAGCCTGATCCATAATATTGGCGAGCATTATAACTATGATGCCAAGCATGCCCGGCAGGTAGAGCGGCTGGCGCTGGCGATGTTTGATAAACTGAGCAAAAGTCACGGCATGGACAGTCACTGCCGCACCCTGGTACAGGCCACGGCACTGCTGCATGACATCGGCAAATATATTTCCATGCGCAGTCATTCGCTTTATACCTATAAGCTGATCATGTCTACAGACATTTTGGGCTTCAGCGATGATGACAAAAAAATCGTGGCTCTGGCAAGCTATTATCATGCCAATCAGCTTTTTGAAAATAAGGCCGGCAGCCCGGAAATAGAAAAAGAACTGACGCCTTTAGTAGCTAAAATAGCTGCCTTAGTGCGTCTGGCCGATGCCATGGACCGCAGCTATCAGCAGAAAATCAAGCTTTGCAAAGTCAGCGTTAAGGATGGGACGATGCGGATCGAAGCCAAAAGCAAGGTCGACCTGACTTTGGAGGAATGGACTTTTGATGGCAAAGCCGTGTTTTTTGAAGAAGTTTACGGCTTGAAAGCAATTTTAGAACGGGTGAGTGAATAGATGAAAAGCATAGATTTGAACAAACCTGAATATTTTTTTAATCGTGAATTGAGCTGGCTTAAATTTAATCTGCGCGTGCTGAAGGAAGCCGCTGTCAAAACCACGCCGCTGCTGGAACGCCTGAAATTCGTTGCGATCACTGCCTCTAATTTAGATGAGTTTTTTATGGTGCGTGTGGCGGGATTGTGGGATAAATGGGAGGATGGTATCAACCAGCGCGATGCTTCCGGACTGACGGTAAAGGAACAGTTGGATGAAATCAGCGCTTCCGCGCATGAGCAGGTCAAGCTGCAGTATAAATACATGCTGTCGATCCTTAAAGAACTGGAAAACAATGGTATCAGGATCTGCCGTGTGAATAAGATCAGTGAAAAAGGCCGCAGCTGGCTGGATGAATATTACCGTGAGGTAGTCTATCCGGTTCTGACGCCTATGGCAGTCGATGCTTCCAGGCCGTTTCCGTTTCTGGCCAACAGGACATTGAATTTAGCGGTGGAACTCATCAATCAGGACGAGGAACAAAGCATGGGGCTGGTGCAGGTGCCCTCGGTACTGCCGCGGCTGGTTGAAGTGGAAGGCGAAGAAAAACGCACCTTTGTTTTTTTAGAAGATGTTATCAGCGGTAATTGTGCCGAATTATTTAAAGGCTGCCAGATTTTAGACGTAGTGCCCTTTAGATTGACACGTGACTCCGACCTTGATGTTGATGAAGATGACATTGATAATTTGCTGAAGGAAGTAGAAAAATCGCTGCGCAAAAGAAAACGCGGTGCGGCGGTGCGTTTGGAATTAAATAAAACAACTAATCTGAGGATCAAAAAATTCCTCAGTGATAATCTTGATTTATCCGAACAGGAAATTTTTGAAATCAACGGACCGCTGGATGCGACCTGTTTCTTTAAATTTGCCGGCCTGCCCGGAATGTGGCCCTGGCTCTACGAGCCTTTTGTGCCGCAGCGGCCTTTAGAACTGCCGGATGACAGTGATTTGTTTGGCGCTATCAGAGCCAAAGATATTTTGCTGCATCATCCCTATGAAAGTTTTGACCCGGTAGTAAAACTGGTTAATGATGCTGCCTCAGACCCGAAGGTACTGGCCATCAAGCAGACCCTGTACCGCGTCAGCGGTAATTCGCCCATTGTGGCTGCTTTGGCCCGTGCTGCCGAAAACGGCAAGCAGGTCACAGTTTTAGTAGAACTCAAGGCGCGTTTTGACGAAGAAAATAATATCATCTGGGCCAGACGTCTGGAACAGGCCGGCTGCCACGTTATTTACGGACTGGTGGGACTGAAGACCCATGCCAAGATCATTCTGATCGTACGGAAGGAAGCCGATGGCATCAAGCGCTATGTGCATCTTGGCACCGGTAATTATAACGATAATACAGCCAAGCTGTATACGGATATGGGACTTTTAACAGCGAACGACCAGTTTGGCAGCGATGCTTCGGCATTCTTTAATCTGCTGTCAGGCTATTCTGAGCCGCCCTTATGGAATAAACTGGTCATGGCGCCGTTGGGCTTGCGTGATAAAATTTATGAGCTTATCGATAACGAGATAGCACAGGTCAAAGCCGGCAACAAGGGGCATATCATCGTTAAAATGAATTCGCTGATCGATCAGCAGGTCATTCAAAAACTGTATGAAGCCTCGATCGGCGGTGTGCAGGTAGAGCTGATCGTTCGTGGTATCTGCGGTCTGCGGGCCGGACTGGAAGGTATCAGTGAAAATATTACCGTCCGCAGCATCGTCGGCAGGCAGCTGGAACACAGCCGCATTTTCTGGTTTGCCAACGGCGGTGAACAGCAGCTGTATCTTTCCAGCGCCGACTGGATGCCAAGAAACCTTAACGACCGTGTAGAATTGTTTTTCCCGGTCGAAAGTGAGGAACATATTAAACGGATCAAAGATATCCTTGAGCTGTATCTGCGTGATAATGTCGGTGCGCATATGATGCAGTCCAACGGTACTTACAGGCGCGTGACCAATAAGGCTACCCCGGTCAGTGCTCAGAGTGCCTTGTATGAAGAAGCGCTTTTAACGGCTGCTGCCGATAAAATTCCAATGGAAGTCAGATTGCGGCCTATGTATAGCAAGGACGGCAAGGAGTAATTTAATCGCGCAAGTAATACTGCTTATTGTAGAATTGGCTGCAAGTTGCTATAATGTATGCAGAAGTTTTAAGGAGGAAAAAGAATGAGCAAATTTGCTGTAACCTTAAACTATCATTGCGATTATGGCTACGTTGAATATGATAGCGAAAATAAAAAAGCGGAAGTCGTTTTAAAAAGCGCCGAAGCGAAAGCCAGAGTAGAAAAATTTTTGCAGGAGAAACTGACTTTGGATGTGCAGGAAGGCGATACTATCCGGCAATTTGTCACTAAAACTTTAGAGCCGCTGGCCAGCCTGGAAAATTTTAAGATCTGCCTGACCAGACTCTGGTTCCATACGGACGTGCTGGTAGAATGGAGCATGCCTCCGGGAATGGCAGAAAATTTGTGATTGAATGCTGGCTTTATTTGTGTTATAGTAAAAGGGTTCTGAAAAACAGCAGAACATTTCGTCTTGGTAGCTCAGTAGGATAGAGCGATCGCCTCCTAAGCGATAGGTCGGGGGTTCGATTCCCTTCCAGGACACCAGTAAAAACGCGCGCTTGCCGAATCGGCAGGCGCGTTTTTTAGTTGGTAAAACTATTATTGGAAAAGTGTTGCTATGCATGTTAACAGTTTCGAATATAATCTTTGGAAATATTACTGTGAATTTTGATAATTTATGATTTTTTCTTATAGTGAATAGCTAGAAAAAATAAATTATAGTATAATAGTTTTGATAAGTTAAATAAAATTATGATGTTAAAACTTTTTATTGCATGATATATAATGTAAAAGAAAATGCAGATAAAAAACTTCTGATGACTGTGTATGTAAGAAAAGGTGGTGGTAGATATGTTTTATTTAGCGCTATGCGATGATTGCAAAAATGATTTGCAGGAAATTATGGAATGCCTGGGGGCACTCAAAAAAGAAAATTATCGTATGGAAATTATGCCTTATCTTACTGGACCGGAGTTGATTCGAGAGTATGAGATAGGGCGTCGTTTCAACCTTTTGGTTTTGGACATGTACATGGAGCCAATAAATGGTATTGAGACAGCTAAACAAATACGGAAAATTGACACTACCGTGCCGATTTTAATTGTTACATCTACGATAGAGTTTGCATTGGAAGGTTATTCAGTAAATGCTTACAGGTATTTACTGAAACCGATCGATAAAAAAGTTTTTTTGAATGAAGTTCGAACAATACTTAATAAACAGGAAAAAGCTGATCAGCATTATTTTAGTATCAGTAATGAACAGGGTATCAGTAAGGTTAAGCTGGAAGATATTTTATACTTTGAATCAGATTTGAAAACAATTTATCTGCAAAGCTGGCAGCAACGATATGCTTTTAGAGGCACTATCAGTGAAGTTGCTGCAAAACTTGAAAAATTTAATTTCGTACGGGTGCATAAAAGTTATGTAGTTAGCCTTCGTTATGTAAAAAATATTTTTAAGGGAGTAATTACAATGGAGAATGGAGTAAAAATCTATGTAAGCAAATATCGTTCTAAAGAGGTTTACGAATTATTAATGCAATATATAGAGGCTGGCTATGGAAGTTAATCAAGCTTTAACATTAGGGTTTGCATGTTTTACAGAAACAGCCATGCTGCATCATGCATTTACGACCTTTTTAGAACGTAATGATGTCAAAGCCAAATACTATTGGCTGGCTTTGCTTTTATATGCTTTTTGTGTTTTATTTACAGCTGGAAACAGTTTTTCTATTTATTTCGTATCACTGTTCTGTTATTCACTTATAGTATTATTTTCCCTGATCTTTTTTAGAAATCAAATGGAAGTAAAATTGATAGTGTCCTTTATGTTTGTGGCACTTAATTATGCTTTTACTGTTTTGGCAGCAACATTTTTATGGCAGATGCGTGGTAATCCTATTTCTGAATATCCTTTGAATTTAGAACCAGCTTTTTGGTCACAAGCGATTTTATATCTGCTTTTTACTGTCAGTGTATTTGTGATTGATAAGCTGCGTAACTATGAAAAGGATAAGAACTTACTTTTTGATGGTATTTATGTGTTTTGTGTTCCTTTATTCATGCTGTTAATTATATTAAAATTATTTTATGTGGCCATGCAGGTACAGTCACGTGAATATATGCTGGAAAATTTTTTGATCATCAGCGGACTATTGCTCTTATTAGGATTGTCATTATATTTTTTGGCAGATCGAACGAGGTCTATCAGTGAAACAATGGAACAAAAGCAGATTATAGAACAACTGCTTTCAATGCAGGACGTTTATTATAAAGAATTGGAAAGTCAGCAAAAGGAGATACGTAGTATTTCACATGATATGAAAAGCCATCTTCGGTATTTAAATACGATTCTGGCGCAGGGGCAAACGGAAAGAGCGCAGGAATATGTAAAGACTATTTATCAGGATGTTGAATCAGCTCATGCTGTTACACACTGTGGAAATTCTGTAATTGATGCGATCCTTAGCAATAAGTTACAGGGCGCAGAGGATTTTGGAATAAGATTGGAATTTGATTTGATAATACCGCCGCAATTATCAGTGCGAGATATTGATATTTTAATTTTGCTGGGCAATTTATTAGATAATGCAATGGAAGCATGTAAGCGTTTAGAAATAGAAGATGGAGAGAAGTTTATTTATGTTAATGCGCGTGTTCAAAAAGGATTTCTTTGTATTCAAGTAAATAATTCATATAATGGATTACTTAATTTAGTTGAAAATAGTTATGCAACAGTGAAAACAGAGAAACATTTTTGTGGAATCGGCCTTTCTAATATTAAACGTATCGTCAATAAATATCATGGTAAATTAAATATTACGCATACGGAGACAGTATTTTCAGTGTTGGCATTGTTAGCACTGGATGAATAAAACCGAAGCTGTAAAAAACACCGGATAACTTTTAAGTTATGAAGTGGTATAAAGATGGTAGACACAAAAGTGTCTACCATCTTTTTGTGTTAAT